>CAJWHX010000287.1 GCA_913040875.1 uncultured Pseudomonadota bacterium
TCTTCGACAACCGTCTCAAACAATGGACGCCATCCTTTTGCATACTCAAGTGCAAATCGAGCCATGACATCGGCACCAAAACGTTCCCGTAAATACAAAGCGAAAGAGTGCCCACCTTGATACCAACGCTCACCGTCATTCCAACCTGCAGTCACCTTGTGGTGCCACTCTTCATAGGTCAAAAGTCTATCTTCCATCAACGAAACACGAATGGTTCTATCACGAGCGGTTGTCCACCAGTTCACATTGGTTGATGCAGACCAGAACTCTGCGCCACCCTCAACCCACCAGACAGAATCTGAGTCTGCGAATGGCATCTCGAATCCAATCCCAACATTGTTGAATGCAGTTTTGGTCTTTCCATCACTGTCCCGTGTAATTGGACGGTTAATTCCATTTTGATACAACCCCCCGACAGCTGTTACAAAAGTAGGCTCCGCAGTTGAACGATACGCTTTCAACGAAACAACGTGGGCAAACTCGTGTGCAAAAACCGTTGAGAACCATTCCATACGACCACGAGAGTATGAGAACATCCCGCCACCTGGATTGGCACTCATGACGATCCAATCCCATGAGGGAATTGTAAATCCTTCAAGTTCATCACCATGATTGAGAACCAATACGTGAATGCGTTCTTTCAAGAAGTAATTAAACTCCGCACACATGTCATACCAGTTTTCTTCTGCAAACTCTGCAAATCGCTTTGCTGAATATTCTGCTGTCAAAGCGTGGATATTGTCTTCCATGTCTTTTGACTTTGGGTAGTGAAAAGCAAAGTGCTCGGTTTCAATGGTGTGCCACTCTAAATCGGTAAAGTTGTATGGTGTCACCCATTTAGCGGCTTCTGCCTCAGGGCTGGTGAGAGCCAACCATCCAAGTCCCAAGAGGGGTAAAATCTTTTTCATTAGTATCCTCACGAGCAATTAAAAACGATAGACCATTTCGCCAGTATAGACGAGTCCATATGTTGGATGAACATCTTCAAGTGGGAAGAACATCAAGTCTTCCCCACGAAGGGGCAGCTGTGCATTGGCGCTGATATCCATTTCTTGGAAGAGATTCACTGTCGCCCCTACACGAGCATCAAGTGCCCAGCCATTCGACTGTTCGATGTCTTCGAGATTTTTGTTGGGCAGCCATCCACCAGACGTTGGTCCAATTTTAAAGAATCCGCGCTGCGTATATGTTCCCGCAGCCTGAAGATTTATCGGACCAAGTTGCACTTCACCTTGAACGTCCAGAACGTTGAGGTCTCCCGGTTTAACACGAGTCGAAAACTGATTCATATCAGTTTCAATTGCGTAGTTCGCCAATGCAGAGAAGCGTTTCACATGACTCATATCCACCGTGATTGCACCAGGTCCAACCTGTTTCTTGGCAGCTAGACCAAGGTGTAAATCAGGTGTTCCAGTTGTCAGCACAAAATTCGAGAAGGAATTCGGTCCACCAACGTAGTTCCCAGGCATTTCGTTTGCGAACGGTGCTTTGTATTTTGCATAAGTCACAATCGAAGTCATTGGAGTACTGCTTTTGTACAACTGATACGTCACGCCAAGAATCGGATCACCCAAACCAAACATAGAAGTATCCGTACCCAACTCAGAGTTTGTCAACGCAACATAATGGGAACGAACTTTCCAGGACAGCTCTACATTTCGAGTAAGCCCGTATCGAATACCAATGTACTGTGTTGTGTACAACCAGTTCGCACTCTCAAAATCTTGCCGTACGCCTTCACTGTCCCAGTATCCTGTCGCATCTTTGTAAGAGGTACCAGCATTGATTTGAAACCAGCCTTTCCCAAGTACCAAACCTCTCTCCACAGAACGATTTGGAAAAGGATCGCGCATGGTTTTCCCTTCAAAGCCTCCTGCTTCGGCATTCACAGTGAGCAAAGAACTCGCCAACAAAACGGCAATACTTTGCTTCATTATTAGGATACGCTTCATATTACATCCCAGTGGTTGGGCTATTCTGCGAAATATCGAGTGTGGAACCACACTGATGCAAAATCGCTTTGAATAGCAAAAAACAATAAAAACTATCTGCCCACACTTATTGAATTTGCATGGTAAGTGCAACAAATGAGCAATGACAGGCGAAACAAATCAGAATTATTTTTAGTAAGCATACGTTGATAGGACGATATTCAACGTGTATGTGAAACTTTTGTCGCAATGTCGACAGCCAAAAACCTTTCGATTATATGGGGATCATAAATATAATAGGTATCATCATTCATGCAATCCCATGGGCAAAATCAATTTGCGTAGATGTACCAGTTCCCTTGAGGTCAATGTGAAAAAACATTCTGCGAAAGCGTACTTAATGATGTGGCTCAGTAGCATTGGTCTACATGGATGCATCAATACAACCTCTGTAGAGCCTCCTGCTATTGCGGGGCAAGACGTACGGTTTACCATTCTACACACTTCAGATCTCCATTCTAGGTTAATGCCTTATCAATTCGAGCCATCTTTTACAGACCGTTCATTGGGACTCGGTGTTGGGGATCAAGATGATGACGGGTTGGATGATGCTGGACCTTTTGGTGGGATCGCAAAGATTGGCGCGATACTTGAAAGAGAGAGAGCGTCTGCAGGACGAGTCATTCATTTAGACTCCGGAGATTCGTTTCAAGGGGCTATTGTGTTCAATGAATACGCCGGAAAAGCAGAAGTTGAGCTGCTGAGTGAAATCGGACTGGATGCCGCTGTGGTTGCCAATCATGAGTTTGACAATGGCGCCAGAAACCTCGCCGTTCAATATGGTGGATTTGGTGGTTATCGGCTTCTTGCCGCCAATTACGACTTTGAAAATTGGGACCTCCCATGGGCAACCGAACTCGAAAAGATGGTTGAACCCAGCAGCATGTTCGAGCTGGACGGTCTTCGGGTTGGAGTGATCGGACTTGGAAATGTCTCCTCATTGAACTCTATCTATGATGAATCAAACTCTCTTGGCGTTCTGGTCAACGAACCTGGAGAGGTCATCCCTCGAGAAGCAGAAAAGTTGCGGGCACAAGGTGCGGACTTGGTTGTGGTCGTTTCTCATATGGGATTGGACGATGATCAAGAACAAGCACTCGAATTTGCAGACGTCGACATTTACATGGGAGGGCACCACCACGTTGCCATCGATCCACCTTTGGTTATAACCAATGAGGAAACAGGCAAACGAATCCCAGTCGTCCATTCTGGTGCCTTTGCAAAGTTTGTTGGACGACTTGATGTAGTCGTTCGCGACGGAGAAGTCCTGTCTCACAAATACAAACTAATCCCTGTGGACTCGTATACCGTTCCGGCCGAGCAAGAATCCCCGCTCATCAATGATATCTTAGAAGAGTATGCTGAAGAAATCGAGATGAACTACAACACAGACCAAGTGATTGCCCAAGCGAGTGTCAAACTTACTCGGTATGGTTCTACCGGCGGTGATTCAATGCTTGGAAACTTTGCCTCTGACGCAATTAGGTTCTACCCGGGCGTTGAAACTGAAATCGCCCTAACCAATACATTGGGTATACGTGCCGATATCCCGCCTGGTGAAATCACCATTGATGATCTGTTCAATTCCATGCCTTTTGACAATACCATCACTACGATGTTCCTTAGTGGACGTGAGGTGCAAGAGTTGTTGGACTATGTCTCCATGCGCTCTACCGAACGGGGTTGTCAAAGCCAAGCACAGGTTGCTGGAATTGAGTTTACAATGGATTGCAACCCTGAAAACGCCCACGCCAGAGACATCCTCATCAATGGGATCCCACTGGATTTAAACGGTACTTACGAACTTGCAACCAACAACTACATTGCAAACGGTGGTTCAGGGTTTGAGGTGTTGGAACGAAACACCACTCAGTTTGACACCGGTATTTCAATTCGAGATGTTGTCAAAGCGGCATTCATTGAGTATGGCGAACTCCCCCAATCAGAAAGAAACATTTGCGTCGAAGATGGTCGCATCAACCCGGAGTATTGATCATGCCTTCTGTATTATTTGCCTTATTTGGATGCACCAACACCGTTACTTCCACGCTGTCTGACAAAATGTATTTTTTAGAAGTGAGCCTTGTAGACGCAGAAGAGTCTGAGACTCCAATGGCCTTTTCTGCGGAGCCGATAGAGCGTAGCCTGTCGATCAGAACACTTGATGGAAATGGCGACCCGTTCCCCTACAATGGCGACTTAAAAGTCGCCGTGCGTCCAGGTCGTCTAGCGAGCGATCAAGACCCATGGATCAGCGTTGAAAATGGAGAGATTGTGGATGGTGATGAAACGATCCGTTTTCAAGCGGCCTTTGGTCCAACACGTATTTGGCTTTCAGATGAGGGAGACAAGGATCAAACCTCAGAAAGACCCCCCACATTTGCAACGGGTGTCTCAGAAGTCTTAAACTTTGAATTTCCAACCATAGCCGAATTCAATAAAACCACAGACTCCAATGGGGAACCCTACATACAGAACACAACCAACCACTTGGTCTCCGAATTTACTGAGGTCAACTTGGCAAACCGTGATGTTGTTGCCACTGTGGTCTCTCCCAATGGCTTTTGGGTGACAGATGTGGATGATTTCAACAACAGTGAAGATGGTGGGTATGCATCATTGTATGTGTACACCTTTTCTAAACCGACAGGGATTGTTGTTGGGTCTAGAATTACAAAACTCACTGGTGGAAACCAAGAATACCTTGGTTCAACGCAGCTTTCGTTCCCTGAGTATGAGGTGGATGAAAACCTCGCCATCGACCTCGTCCCAGAACCAAAACCCCTAACAGGCGCTCAAGTTTGCAACACCAACAATCGAGACTACGACAATCACAGAATGGAGTCTTTTGAATCTGCACTCGTCACGATAGACTCCGCAACAATTGCCTTTAACGGAGACTCTCAATCCATTGAAGAGTACCTAGAATACGGTCAGTGGCCTGTCAC
>CAJWHX010000288.1 GCA_913040875.1 uncultured Pseudomonadota bacterium
CCTCTCCATCCAGCGTGAACCACACCCACCTGGGGCTCTCCAGTATCCAACTTCCCGAGTAAAAATATGGGAACACAATCTGCCGTCTGTACAGTAAGCCCAAGTCTAATCTGAGATGTGTACTGTGCATCCGCTTCTCCTACAGACCCGCTTTGAAAGACCTCTCTCGCTATATCAGAATGAGTTTGGTCCATGAATGACCATTGAGAAAACGGGGTGGTCAATGTATGAACTCGTTCCCTTACGCTATTCTTCGAATGATTGAGATCTCCATAAGTCCATGCCATCCATACAGTGTCATTTGCGAGTTTGGGATGTTTCATATCGGTCATCTCATATCCTTCACGTTCTGCATCAGTCAAACACGGCTGGATGTTCACTGATGTGATTCGCCACACCTCGCAGCAACCACTGCGTTGGTAATTTTCGAGTACGCACCGCATCTCTGATGTCGGTTGATGATACGTCCGGAAAGACCATCTGTGCTCGGTGTCCATCGTAGCCTACTCTACCAACAATTATCGGAGTAAATTGGGTTTCTATTTGTTCCCATTCCTTCCACTGCGGGAGCTGTGAAACAACATCTGCGCCCACCACCAAGCGAAACTGATGCTCTGGATGGGATTTTTGGAGTGCCTGTAAGGTATCTATACTGTACGAAGGTGTTGGGAGTTGTGACTCAATATCAGACACGATGCACTTCTGCCCCAATTCCTCAGCCATCAATCGACACCACTTCAGACGCACGTCATAAGACACCAATCGTTTACCGTGAATCTTTTCGAAAGCATGCTGATAAACAGGAACAATCCAGACTTGATCAACTTCTCCGCTCCAAACAAGCCATGAGGCAACCATGGCATGAGCAATGTGTGGAGGGTTAAACGAGCCACCGTACACAGCGATTTTCATTAATTCACCTCGGGGTGACCTGAACAAATAGCCATACTGGAAAATGGTTTGGTATGCACTTGTAAAAATGTTAACACTCTTTAATGCAAAATGAAAAGGCTATAGGTGTTTTTGATTCCGGTGTGGGCGGTCTAACCGTTTTATACGCGCTTCAAACTGCCCTCCCTATGGAAAAATTTATCTATCTCGGCGACACAGCAAGGGTTCCGTACGGTACACGTTCACCAGAAACGATAATACGCTATTCGAATCGGGTAGCCGGACATTTGTACAAAAGAGACATCAAAGCACTGGTCGTTGCTTGCAACACTGCAACATCGTATGCACTGGAGAGTCTACAGTCGGCCTTTGAGCCCATTGGCATACCGGTATTCGGAGTTATCAAACCTTCTGCGACGGTCGCATTGGAACACAGTCAGAACAATAATATCTTGGTGCTTGGAACAGAGGGTACGATTCAAGGGCAAAAATACAGTGATACCATACAGAACATCGAACCAACTGCCAAGGTTCACGGATTGGCGTGCCCATTGTTTGTTCCATTAATTGAAGAAGGCTGGCATACACATCCCGTGACAGAAACAGTGGCTTTGGAGTATTTTGGAACCGTACCAAATCTTACATCTTTTGACACGGCCATTCTAGGGTGCACACATTACCCCCTTCTCAAGCCAATGCTCTCTAGATTGTTCCCAACGATCCATTTTGTTGACTCTGCAGCAACTACTGCAGCCATGGTAAAAACAGCCTTAGAAGCAACCGGATTACTAGCTCCTACCAAATCAGCAGCTAGCATAGGAGAAACTGAGTTTTTGGTTACGGACAACCTACAACGTTTCCACAAAGTGGGTTATTACTTTGTGGGCTCTTCACCCAGTCCGCTTCAAATGGTTGATTTAAGCGACTCCGACGAACAGATAGTGGCTGGTTTATTATGATTCGATTGTACAATGTACACAAACAGTATGGGCAACATGTTGCCTTGCGCGATGTGTCTTTCACCGTAAGTAAGGGTGACTTCTGTTACATCACCGGTCCTTCGGGAGCTGGTAAAACCACCATGCTCAAATTACTGTATGGCGCCATCCAACCCAGTGCAGGACAGCTCCAAGTGGCCGGTATGAACCTTTCGATGCTGAAAAAGAATCAACTTCCCCGATTGCGACAACAAATCGGAATCGTATTTCAGGACTTCAAACTTATCCCTTCGAGAACTGTCGGAGAAAACATCGGGCTGGCACTAGAAGTCATTGGAACCCCAAGAAACTTGATTGAGCGGCGTGTACAGGCAGTACTCAACATTGTTGGATTACCCGGTCGTGACCATTTGTATCCCGCGTACTTGTCCGGTGGTGAACAGCAACGTGTCGCTATTGCTAGAGCCATCATCAACGACCCTTCCATTTTGTTGGCGGATGAACCCACAGGTAATTTGGACGGTGCCATGGCAGTCGCCGTCATGGATATCTTGCAAAAGATCAATCTACGCGGAACAACAGTCCTCGTAGCGACACACGATGCTGCTTTGATGAAACGTTTCCCCTATCGATGCATTCGATTCAGAAATGGTCAACTGGAGAAACGATGACCCTAACATTCTTCCAGCATATCTTTAGACGAGCCACCAGGTCGATCTGGGAAAATCTGTATCTGAATGCTGTATCGGCAAGTGTTATCGGAGCTTCGTTGGTCTTACTCGGACTGTACAGCCTAATTCAAAACAACTTGAGCACAGTAATTGACTCTTGGAACAAAGACATTCACATTTCAGTATATTTTGCTGAAACAGTTGATGACGAACGCCGCCTTGACCTACGAGATCAAATCCACGCCATGCCTGAAGTGGTGCAAGTCCGATACGTATCAGAATCAGATGCAAAGAAATGGATGCTTGAAGAAGTAAGCGGCATTGAAGAAACGCTATCTGAACTCGGGGACAATATCCTCCCTGCTTCCTTAGAAATCACCTTAGACGCCCAAATGGCACACCCCAAGCAAATTGAAAACTTTGCAAAGAGAATTCAAACAGAAGACTTCGTGACGGCTGACTATGGAGTTGAATGGGTTGATAAATTCAATGCATTTCTTCGGATGTTCCAAACTTTAGGCACCGTAGTCGGATTGCTCATCATCGTAGCAGCAATGTTCTTGGTGACCAATACGGTTCATCTGGTGATTTACAATCGTCGAAATGAATTGGAAATTGCCAAACTGGTTGGAGCTACACAAAGTTTTATTTTACTCCCATTTTTGATTGAGGGAGCCATTCAAGGTCTCATCGGTGCACTGGGTGCGTTGACTTGTCTTTGGGTGATTCACAAAACTCTAGTCGGACAAGTGCAACAAAGTGAAACCTTAAAACTGGTCACTGATCTCACCTTCATTCCAACCAGTCAACAGATCATCTTATTGATGATTGGACTGACTCTGGGATTGGTGGCCGCTCTCATCGCAACCCTCAGATTCCTGAGGAAGGTGGGATAATGATACAGATCAGAAGAATCCGACTCGTCTCCTTATTGTGCGCCTTTTCCTGCGTTGCTATCGCACAAGAACCCACAAATCCGAGAGCTGAACTTGCCGAACATTATGAACAAGAGAAATCACTTTTGGCAGATCTCTCCAAGTTAGACTCTAGCCTCAGCACCCTTCAGCAAGAGTTGAAGACATTAAATGCACAAAAGGAATCCATTGCAATAGAGCAACTCAAACAACAGCAACAAATCAAAAATATAGGCCGTCAGCTGGCGACCATCGAATCTAGACTGATTCAAAAGACCAACCTGTTGTATAAAATACACCGACGAGGTTTGGCCCGAATTGTTTTCGGGGCAGAAAGCCCTGTTGATTTACGACGTCGTTCAACCTATCTACAGATTTTGATTGAATCTGACAAATCAGAGTTGGATGCTAAACGGACTCTAGCCAAAGAACAAAAATCTATTGGCGATGGGTACAAACGCAATCAACACCAACTAGAGATGCTCGAGGAAAATCTAACATCCAAGAAAAAGTCGTTGCAAAATGAGCGCACAAACAAACAGGAGTTCTTGGCAACGATTCAGGAAGAAAAGTCCTTGGCAATGCAACTCCTGAAAGAGAGACAGGCTGCACAAAATCAGTTCACGCGTACACTTCCCGTCCAGACAGTTCAGCCCAATACGGTCAATCAAGTGTCTCAATCTACATCCAGTGCAAAAAGCTTCGCAGATACGTACGGCAATCTACAGTGGCCTCTCAGTGGTACCGTACTTCGTCGATTTGGGAAACAGAAGGATCAAATATCTGGACAATCGATTCAAAGCAACGGCGTCGATATCCAGGCCCCAAGAGGCACCCGAGTGAGCGCCGTCTATGATGGTGTTGTTGCATTGGCAAAGTTCATCGATACCTATGGACAGACTGTCGTCGTGAACCATGGACGCTACTCGACGGTATATGCACATCTCAGTGGTCTCAATGTAAAACAAGGACAACGTGTTTCAGCCGGGACTACACTGGGAATGGTTGGAAATAGCGGTATTACAGACGCTCAGAATACAAACTGGCTCAGTTTTGAAATACGATACAACAAGACCCCTCAAGATCCTTTACGATGGTTAAAACCGTAATATTCGGATCATTTTACATGCTTGTACAATACCTCAAAGCCTTTGTCATCACTCTACTGTGTTTCTCTATTGGAATATTAAGTGGTGTTGTTGTCGCAGATGAAACCAAAACCGATACAGTCGATCCTTATGATGGATTCTACACCTTCTCATTGAATCTACACCGCATTCAAAATGAGTACATCAATGAAGTCCAGACCAAGGACTTGATCTACAACGCCATTGATGGAATGATGAACGCATTGGATGAGCATTCGATATACTTTCCTCCAGAAGAATACGAACGTTTCAAGAAAAATCGAGACACTTGGTCTGTCGGAGTGGGTATTCAAGTCAATCAAGAGAAGGTCATTACAGAGATCGTGTCCGAAGGTCCAGCCTCTAT
>CAJWHX010000289.1 GCA_913040875.1 uncultured Pseudomonadota bacterium
TCTAACCGAAGCCGATCATGTCTTCTTGGTTGATCCATGGTGGAATCCAGCGGTTGAAGATCAAGCCGCGGACCGAGCACACCGTATTGGACAAACCAAGTCCGTTATCGTCTACAGGCTGGTTAGTAAAGATACTGTTGAGGAACGAATCTTGTTGCTTCAAGAGCGAAAACGACAACTTGCTGAGACGGCACTGGGTGGAGCTTCACAAGGTTCATCAATTACCAAAGAAGATTTGTTGGAACTCTTGAAGTAACTGGAATGACAAACGCAACAACACATGTTTTTGTCATGGCTAGAGGACAAGGGACTCGGTTACACCCATTGACTGACGATACTTATAAACCAAATGTGTGTTTTGCAGGGCAATATCGCATTATTGATTTTGTGTTGTCCAATCTGGAACAATCCGGCATACAAAACATAACGGTATTAACCCCCAAAGATGGCGATCAACTCTGTCGTCACATTCAAAAGCATTGGTCTAATGTACGTACATATAACGTCACAACAGGTGACTCTTTAATTGGAAATGCAGCTTCCGTACTTCAAGCGTTGCGAGCAAATATTGACGAATATGCTACGCATATAGGGATCTTTCCCAGCGATCAGGTATTTCATTTTAATCTCCGCGAAACACTTCTTCAGCATCGATCATCGAACTGCAAAGCCAGTATACTAACTCGCTGGCATCGTTCTGATAGCGCCTATAAATTTGGTGTTCTTCGAGCAGAAAACAACACCATTATTGATTTCATAGAAAAGCCCAACTCTCTTCCCAAGTCATACATACAAAAAGATCTGTGCAGAGTCAATATGGGAATCTATTGGTTCAATCGAACTGAATTACTCAAAATACTGTTAAAAGATGCGCAGAATGTGTACTCATCAAATGACTTCGGACACGATGTTCTACCTCTGTTGATCAAGAATACATCGACACATATGATCGACATTGCGACTTCTACTCCGTGGGAAGACGTGGGTACCGTTGCATGTTATTGGGACGCTCACTGGAGATACAAAGCAGACTTACATTCTTGGAACATTCGAGAAACAATACCGGGATCTGTTTTGAAAACTGGATACACTTCCAGCCCAATCCCCACCACAACACAGATGGAACAATGCATTATTGGAGAGCGTGTCGCAATCGGAGAATACTGTACGTTAAAGCAAGTTATCGTAGACGCCGGATGTGTTCTAGACAATCACCTAGAGATATCTCTTGATACGCCGATATCGGGAACTGTCTATAAAACACCCGAGTGTCTGATCATACCCAAAAATTCTGTCGTGAAATACAACTACGATCGACAGATCATCACTGTCGAACAGCCGTAATGCACAAACTCCCTGTCTCTCGATACGATACATAGTGTTCATACGAAGGCCAATACGTACTCGCCACAAAGTCCTCTTTGGCTTTCATTGGACGGCGATCTCGGCGTTGAACCATCTGAACTTCGGACCAACCATTGCGCTCTAACAGATGCTTCAGTTCCCTCATTGAGAAAAGCCGTACTGGTACTTCAAGTGCGTCGATCCAATTGTGCGTGGCTGGATTTTCGACATACAAATCCATCATCATCGCCAATTTCGCCCCTGACTTTGCAATTCTAGCCCACTCTTTTAAGGCCTCTTCGGGTTTTGGATAATAATAGAGTGATTCAATATTCGTAATGCAATCCACGACTGAATCTGGAAGATCAATGGTTTCACCATTTCCAACAACGTATCGCTCTCTATCGCCAAATTGATTCGCTTGATTGGCTACAGCTATCATTTCAGGAGAGATATCCAGCCCAACACCATTCTCAACCCCTCTGTTGAGTAATTCTCGTACCAACCAACCATTTCCACATCCCACATCGATCGAATTAGACATCGAACGTAGATCGATGTCATCAAGCATTTGCATGGTGACATCCCAATGACCATTGGCCATCGACTCTGCCCTATTATTCTGGGCCCACTCATCAAATTCTGTCGCCAGTTTTTTGTATGGGTTACTCATACATCCTCCAAACTATAGGTCCGCGCATTCTGTTTAACAAGATGTCCAGTCAAAGACTCACATAAAGATATCTGGAGAGGATAAAAAATGAAAAGGGCGGACCACAGCCCACCCTTTAGACACTCTGACCTTATCCGAAGGTCACATACAAACCACTGCTTAGAATGGAATGTCTTCATCACCAGCGTTGCTTGAAAAATCAGGCATTGGAGCTGAAGATTTACTATAGGACCCGCCAGAAGATGCGCCTTCAGTATTTTGACGACTCAAAAAGGTTACATTATCAGCAACCACTTTTGCCTTCTTACGCTTTTGGCCAGTCTTTTCATCTGTCCATGAGTCATACTGCAAACGACCTTCAATGTATACCTGACGTCCTTTAGCTAAGAACTTGTGTACATTGTCAGCTGTTTGACCGAAACAAGTGACGGTGTGCCAATCAGTATGAGATTCACCACCGCGCTTCCGAGTCGTGGCGATAGAAATATCCAATACGGAAAGTCCACTATTGGTTTTACGGGGGGCTTCTGGGTCTTGACCAAGGTTTCCAATCAAAATAACTTTATTGACCATGGGGTGTTGCTCCTTTTGAGGATTGAGAAGTTGTCTCAGAATTTTTCATTCCTCGACGTTGTTGAACATACTTATTGTATACTAAAAGTAATCAAATTACAACTTTAAAGAGGTCATAATTTGTCCGTTTCAAAATTTACAGAACTAGAAAAAGCCTTAGAGAAAATCGAATTGGGACATGCATGTGCCGTTCCTACAGAAACTGTATACGGTCTCGCTGCTAGTATCGACAATCCACTGGCCATCCGGCAGATATTTGCGCTAAAAGAGCGACCCATCAATCATCCCCTCATCATTCATGCCAGCTCAATAGAAATGGCCTCTCGATATGCCATCTTTACTGATCAAGCCATCGCTATCGGACAGCGTTTCTGGCCCGGACCACTCACTTTAATTCTACCAAAGAAGGATTCTGTTCCACCAGAAGTCACAGGAGGCTTATCAACTGTCGGAGTCAGAATCCCAGACCACCCACTAACCAGACAGCTGATCGAGACACATGGTACTCCCCTAGCCGCTCCTTCGGCGAATAAGTTTGGAAAAACATCCCCTACCTGTGCCGATCATATTTTGGTCGATCACAATCATACCGTTCCAGTTCTAGATGGTGGTTCATGTATCGTAGGTGTGGAAAGTACCATTTTGGATCTGAGTGTCCAACCGCCATCCATTCGTCGATTGGGAGCCATTGGAAAAGAAGACCTATCTGATTTTATCGATGCTTTTGGAGAGAGCCTGACACCCACTTCAGGAACACATAAAGCGCATTATGCCCCTTCTACATCGCTTCTACTGTCAAACAACTTGGAAGAAGATACAATTCGATTGCAATCTCAAGGATTGTCCGTGGCGAGTCTTCCATTAATGGACAGTGAAACCTATGCACACACTCTATATGCCAAACTTCGAGAATTGGACACTCTAGGAGTCGATATCCTGATTGCTGAAAAGCCCCACAACGATGTATTGGGAAAGGCCGTACTCGATAGGCTCAACCGAGCGTCTGTAGGCTCTAAACTAAAACCAAAACACATCTGAAACAGTTTCGTTTCACCACTCTCGCCTTCTAAGCATCACCACCAATGCAGTCATCCACATGATGGGAGAAACACCTGTCACATGGCTACACTTACTGGGTTCACCTTCTGCATCCGGACTTCTATTACACCCTTTTGTCGGAACATCTGGGCCTGTATATCCTGTATCTCCAGCGTCGCCAGGTGATGCATTGGCTGCTCTAGGAGTCGGCGTTAAATTGGTGGAGAAGTCGGATGTATTAACATCTGTATCCACTCCATCTGGAGTCCTTCCGACTGTTTTTCCAGAGTCTGGGAAAATGGCAAAACTCTCACCGCCTTGATCATCCAACAAGCCTTCATCGGCATCTGGAATCGCTAGCAGATCTCCATACAATAGCGTATCTTCAATCCCGCCCAAGCAATTGATCAAACGTACGCCATCAACGCCTGTAGAAGCATTGCCCAAGCTGAGATTGCTGTCTAAGGTCAAATCTGCAAACTCAGCCGGTACATCAGATTCTCCGATGAGATAAAACGCTCCAGGGTCTAAGGATGTGCCAGCAGGAATTGTGGCTTTCGAATTCCATGAACTAGAGGCTGTCTCAACCGTCCACCCATCCATTCTCACAGATTCTGTACCGGAATTGTACAGTTCCACCCACTCTTGACCACTGTCTGTCCCATCTGGATTGGGCAATATCTCATTGATCTTGACCTGAAACTCCCCTTCTCCACAAATGATCTCGGGATTGGGTGCGCCTGGCGTGTTCTCATCGGCAAGGGTGAAGTCCAATCCACTCTGATCGCTGTCTTGGCCGTCCATAAATCTAGCTATTGATTGTCCTTCTTTCGGTTTTGGAGCTGCCGACGTCGCAATATCTTCATTGTCATCCAATAGTTCATCCGGATTGTCAGCGAGCCCATTGTCCGACGGACCATAAATCACTGTGTCTGCCACTCCAGGACCGCAGTGAAGCAATCTTAGGCCATCTGCATTGGAAGAGGCTAGAGTCATATCCAAGTCAGCTGAGAGAGGCACTGTGACATCTGCATTCTCTACATATTCTCCACCGATGAGTAAAAACCCGTTGCCATCTATCGTCGTTCCACTAGGAATGACGAACTCACCACTCGAGTAATTTGGATTGCCGCCCCACTCTAATTTCCAACCAGTTAGCTCTACTGAAGAACCGGAATTGTTGTAGAGCTCAACCCATTCACGACCCTCGTCATCGCTAATTTCAGTACCATCTGAAAGAACTTCATGTGGATTTGGCATG
>CAJWHX010000290.1 GCA_913040875.1 uncultured Pseudomonadota bacterium
GGTCTTTCATCATGAGATGTTTAGAGCTTACTTTACTGATGACATCGTGGGTGCAGAGTTTGGTGGTGCCCTAAAGAACGTCATTGCTATAGCTTGCGGAGCGGCTGAAGGATGCGGATTGGGCTTCAATGCTCGGGCAGGTTTGATGACTCGAGGTTTGGCCGAAATAACCAGACTCGCTGTAAAATTGGGGGCCAATCCATTGACGATGTCTGGTTTGGCAGGGATGGGAGACTTGGTGCTCACTTGTACGGGCTCTCTTTCTAGAAATCAACGTGTCGGAAAAGGGTTGGGGCAAGGTAAAAAATTAGACCAGATTCTTGATGAACTGGGACAGGTTGCCGAAGGCGTCTACACTGCCAAATCTGCTCGCGAGCTGGCCATACGTGAAGGCGTTGAGATGCCAATTGTAGAGCAGATGTATCAAATGCTCTATGAAAACAAAGCGGTCGGCGATGTTCTTAGAGATTTATTCAGCCGAGAACGACGCGCAGAAAGAGATAGGAACTGAACAGTCGATTGGGAAGGAGCACATATGCAAACAGAAGCCTCATTGCGTCAAGACTTGTTGCGAACCTGTCATGTACTCTATCAACAAGGGTTGGTTGCTGGAAGTACAGGCAGCCTCTCTGTACGACTGTCTCCAAACGAGATTCTATGCACACAGTCCAATTCTCATAAGGGACTCATCACAGATGAGGATTTGTTGGTGATCGACCTGCAAGGTGATCTTCTACGCGGAGTTGGTGAAATTCCTATCGAGGCATCGATTCATCTTTCAGTGTATCGATCTCGTCCTTCTGTGCGTGCAGTTGTGCATGCACACCCTCCCATTTGTATGGCTTTTACACTTGCCGGTTTGTCGTTGGAACCACCAGTTCTGCCCACTGTAGTCCGTAGGCTAGGTACGATTGTTACTTTGCCCTATCAAACTTTGGGAACGGATGAGTTGGCTCAATTGGTAGGGGATACACTACTGGATAAAGATGGAGTGTTGCTCGAAAGGCAAGGGGCTGTTTGTGTAGGGGGGAGTTTGTTGGACGCCTTGTCTCTATTGGAAGAGATGGAGCAGTTGGCAAGAGTCGTCTTACAGGCTAGGAGCCTAGGTGTTGTACAGCCACTGGATCCAGATGAGTCTGTTAAACTTCGAGCGGTCAGCCTCAAACGAGATTGGGTGACCCATGATGGTATCGTCGAAGAGGGTGATGTACCCCATATGGACTTGCCTTTCGTTGCCACGGAAGATCTTCCCCAACCTATAGTGGACTCCGACCCGTTTGAAAATCGTCGCCGCTTGATTGATCCGAATGGGCTTTATGGAATTTGATTCTGTAGATTCTGTACAAGATGGTCTAGATCATCCTGTGAAAACATGGCTGAGTCTCGTCGTGTTTCTAATGGTTCTATCTTATTGGTTGTACACGGTACTCCATCGGATTGATTATCCGTACGACTTAGAGTGGATGGAAGGTGGGATGTTGATTCACGCTTTGCGAATTCAACAAGACTTGGGGATTTATGTCCCTCCATCGTCAGATTTTATCCCGTACATATACCCTCCACTGTACCCGACAGTGTTGTCTTGGCTGTCTGAATTTTGGACGCTGGATTACTGGATGGGTAGAGGGGTGTCTATCGTTGGGGCTCTACTAGCTACCAGCGCACTCATTTTTGGTGTGCGACGCGAAACCCAGTCATGGTCCTTGGCTTGGCTTGGGGGAGCGTTGTGGTTGTCCACTTACGAAGATTCTGGAACTTTTTTAGACTTGACTCGTGCTGATGGGTTGATGATGGGTCTTCTAGGATGGTCATTGGTGCTGATTCGACTCGAATGGTTCAAATTGGCTGGTATGATACTGTGGTTGGCATTTTTGGCAAAACACAATGCGGCGATCGTTGGATTGCCGATTGCTTTATGGTTGTGGAGGGAAAAAGACCTTCGAACGGCTTGGACGTTTGGTTTGTGTGCCGCTGTTCCTGCGGTCATGTCTGTTGGTTGGTTGCAATATCAAACTGGTGGGTTGTTCTTAACCTACCTCTTGGATGTACCTGCTCATCATCCGATTGTTGGGTATCGATTGTTCTGGCTGAGTGAACTGGAAATGACACGGGCTGTTGCCTTACCTCTATTCGTGACGTCTATCATGTGTATACCCAAGCTGTGGAGTCATCAAAGGTGGCGCGCTGTTTGCTGGTCAGTTGCCGTGATAGCCTTTTGTGCGATGACTCAAGTTGAGTTGTCCAGTTTTCCAAAGATTGTTGGTTCTCACAAAAATGGACAGGTTCCATTTGCGATTGCGATTTGGCTTGTTGCTTTGGTATCATGGGTATCCTTTTCTCGTTGGTCTACACTCTTTAAGAAGAGCGAACGGGTGGCTCAAGGACCGTCCTATTGGATGTGGACGAGCGCAATTTTGATTCTGTTTTCCGCATTGATGCGAGGTCATCATGGAGGGTTTACCAATGTATTGATGCCTGGGCTTTGGACCCTTTGTATTGTCATTCCGATATGGTGTAACCATCAAAGGATTCACAAAGGGATAACCTTCGGAGCCATTGGTATACAATGCTATGTCGGTCTGTGGACAGCCTCTGATATGATTCCAACCTCCGAAGACCGCTTGGCAGGGGACGCCTTGGTTGCTGAACTCAAGGTGCGACCGGGACCCATTTGGGCACCACACTCTCCATGGTTGCCCGTTCAAGCAGGTCATTCACCAACGGCGCATTTGATTGCACTTTGGGATATTGATCATGAAAATGGACCGTTGGTCGAGGCTGTGGAGTTGATAAAAGGGGATATACGCAATCATCGTTGGGGAACGATTGTATCAGCTGATAAACGATTGGGGTTTGGTTTGTTGACTCATTATGAGTACCATCAATCTATCCGTCCGAAAGGACGTAGATTTTTACCGAAAGTGGGATGGAAAGTACGTCCATCGTATGTCTATCGTCCAAAGGTGCTACAGATCAACTCAAGTGAGGAATGACTCTTACATGTGTGGGATACCTTAGTATGCCCTTAGTATGCCCAACGATAAGAAATACTGGCGATTGTCAATCCAAGTCCCATACGAATAAGGTCGGAACGATAGTATCCACGTTGATCTTGTAAGATATCCGAGTTCCTTTGGTAGTCGTCCCATGACTTTGGCTGCTGTGTTTTGCTGTACGCACCATAGCCTTCAGCATAATGTCCCATTGCCAACCCAAAATAGATGGTTGATGTAGCGAGACCACTCCAGAATAGGCTTTGTAAAGCGGTTTGTTTGGCGTTGAGTTGTAGTTCTGCAAATTTAGGGACGGACAATTCTGTCCACTCTTCTGTTCCAATATCGGTTTCCCAAACGCGTCCGCGGTCTTGAATATACAGTGGGTTTCCGGCAGGTAAGATGGTTGGAAGTAAAGTACTTAAGACGGTCTGACCCTCATGAGTCTGGACCCATTGATGTGCATCTGCTGGAACCGTTGACGGTGCGAGTAAACGAATAGAGGTGGCATCAGTGGATATATCCAATTCATAGGTCTGTGTATCCAGTCCAACGATCTGGATAATATTTCGTCCTTCAAAGATGACGGGTGCTTCAGCAGACAGCAATGGGCTTCCATTGATCCAAAGGTCACTTTTGGCATTGATAGGGTTGATATCAAGTGGGATGGCGTTTAGCCTTACAAAGTTCTTTTTTGCATCTTCAAAATTGGGGCGTGCATCTGGACTGTACATATCATTCCATTGCATGTCCGGTTTGATTCGAATCGCTGATGAGAAGGCCCGAATGGAGGCGGCGTTGTTTCCGATGTTTTGTTCCAAGATTCCACGGAGGTAGTACATTTGCCTAATGTCGTCGGCATTGAACAGTTCTTTTAGACAAAGGATCATGTCTTCGGCTTGTTTTAACGTTTCACTGGCTTTGTCAAGTTCGTAATAATTTAAGTAGTTGTCTGATTTTTGAGTCAATTTTCGAATGTGTACATTCGAAACAGGTTCTGTTGGACAAGTGTTGATCTCTAGGTGAGAGGCACCGTCTTTGCGGCTTTCGATGACGGTGATCGGTACGTTTTGACTGAGGTCAACAATCGTTTTTGGGAGGAGTGTATCGATGGGGCGCTTAGATGCTTTGGATACCCTCAGTAAGGAGGCTTGCTCATCGAGCCCAGAGTATAGAATGGTAATGGTAGTGCTCTCTGAAATTTCGGTTTCAGCCTGAACGACTGCTGATAATATCATCCACCACATGTCTATTTTCCTTCATTGAACGATGCTGATAATCGATTTTCGTTTCGTCAAGCAGAGTTTCTTGGTTACATTATAATTGAGATAACCTGGAGATTGCAATGCGTATTCTATCTATTGCCCTTTTAATGGCCTGTGCCCCTGGATCTGCCATCACAGGAGAGAAACCGTCAGAGGATGATGTTGCTGTAGATAGTGGCGTTGAAGACACTTCGAACCCATCGGAGCCAAGTGGAGAACCAGGATCTGAACCAACGTCTGAACCCTCTTCAGACCCGAATGAAGATGCAGATGGAGATGGGTTTACACCGAGCGATGGTGACTGTGATGATGGCAACGGAGACGTAAATCCTGAAGCTTCAGAGGTCGCGAACGATGTCGATGACAATTGTGACGGTGTTGTGGATGAAGGGACTGAAAATTTTGATGATGATGGCGATGGATTCAGCGAGCGCGATGGCGATTGCAATGATGCAGATGCACTCATTAATCCGGATGCACAGGAAACGATGGATGACGGTATCGACCAAGATTGTAGTGGCGCAGATTTATCCTGTGATTCTACGACGGAAGTGGAATGGATTGTAGACTTCCCCGCTACTGGAACAGGGTCTTGTGATTGGGGTAATGCTGGAAATCTAGAGGC
>CAJWHX010000291.1 GCA_913040875.1 uncultured Pseudomonadota bacterium
TTCAGGCTACACAGACCAACGTTCGCATGCCAAAACTCCCAACGAGAGTTCTTTTCATGATGGGGACGTGGCGATCGTTTACTTCTGGGAGAACGGAATCTCTTCAACAACTTCATCCGTAGTTTCTGAGGCCAAACAGACTCTTCTGATTCAGGAGATTCAGGAGACTCAACAGCAACAGACGTGTCAGCATCACTCTGTACGTCATCAGAGTGATTCTGTTCAGCGACCGACGGCACTTCTGCCCCAGATTCTACCATAGATACAGATGCATCGGATGCAGTTTCTGTGACTTGAGATTCAGACAAATTCGCCTGTTCTGTGCTCAGATTGGGCTCGTCTGTGCTCTCCTCTTTCAAAGTAGTTTGAGTTGCTGATTCGTCCTCCGAAACCTCTGACGATGAATCGTTGCCTGTTGCTAGGGCATCATCGGTTATTACTGGTTGCGCAGGTCCTTTCACAAAAGGAGATACAACACTGGGAGAATCGTAGACAGGAGATTCTGCACTCATCGCATGTTGATGCACCAGTGGAAACAGTTGCTGATACAACGTGGCAAACTGTGCCTCTTCTATTTGAGTGAGTATATCAGCTGAAATTTTGGTTCTATACAACCGTGCATACCGTTGTAATCGGTTCGCTTCTCGAGACCTACTTTCAACGGGTAAGGATAAAATATACCCAACCACACGCAATATTGTGGCTTCTACAGTCATGTTGACCCCTACCGATAGGACACGGACAGAATTTCATACTCGATCGTTTTACTCGGCAACTTGATAATCGCATCGTCGCCAGGAGATTTTCCAAGCAATGCTTTCGCAACCGGTGTCAGATAGGAAATCCATCCCTTGTCGACATTGGTCTCATCCGTGCCAACGATACGAAAAGTACGCTCGTTTTCATCTTCGTCTTCCACCACAATGGTGGCACCAAAGACAATCTTCTTATTTTCATCATCATCTTCCAAATCGTGACCACGTAGTTTTGTCACATCAATGATCTCAGCTCTAGACAACTTGACCTCGATATCCTGAATGATTCCTTCACACATCGCTTGCCGTTCTTTGGCATCTTCATACTCAGAGTTCTCAGAGATATCGCCGTGCGCTCGGGCTTCCTCTATATCTTTGACTATCTTATAGCGTTCTACATTGCGTAAATGCAGCAGTTTTTGCTCCAATGTCGAGTGACCTTCAGGGGTCATCAAAAATTTTTCCATCGTTGTTCCTCATAATTCTGTTGGTGGTGACACTGCGTCCTTATCAAACCAATTGCTCTCAACACAAGAGGTTGCACGACTTCTGTCACGCTTAATCGTAGTAAAAATGCACGTAATCATTAATAAATACGCCGCATATTCGACCAAGTAACGTTTTTCCGATCAGGGGCTCATTAATTCCTTTGCTTCGAAAAGGAGTTGATGGACTCCATTCCATACTCGGGTCAAAGAGTACTATATCTACATTTGATCCCACGTGCAAGCGCTTCGATAGCCCCAAAAATCGCGCTGGTGCAAAACACATTGCTTCCCACAAAACAGAAATATCTTGAACAGCGGTATACGCTACGGACAAAGCCGTTTCAATCCCCATCGCTCCTGAAACTGACAAAGCAAACTCGCAGTCCTGCTCTACTCTTGTGAGTGGCTTGTGGTCCGAAAATACAATCTGGATTTGATTGTTTTTTACAGCATCCGCCAAGCCTTCCGGTCGACTTCTGATCGGAGGTAAAATATACAGACTCGGATTGTATAAATCGCATTCAACTGAGGCATCCGAGAGTAATAATGAGCGTGCTGTTGTTGCACACACAACGTCTGACATGCCCGAAATCGTTACCGCATCGCCAATGGGTAAAGTACAGCACTTCACTTCCGTATCTCTCTGTACAGCCCGAATTCTTGAAACACCAATCTCCTCACTGGCCAGTGGTATCCCCGCCAAGCCTATGCGAGTGGACACCGCTCCTTCATGCATCACGCCTTCCGATCGCAGGTCAGGATCACTGGGAGTGAGAAACACTGGCAAACCCAATCGCTCTGCATACTGCAATGCTCTACGCAAAACAACGGTGGAAGCAATCGGCCGATTCCCATCACACAACCCTACAATTCCTGCCCGTTGCATGAGACCCAACTCAGCGATCTCTTCACCATCTAGACCTGTGGTCAAGGAACCCAGAGCATGGTAGCGAATCGGATACTTAGCTGATCTGGCCAGTAAATCTGTTACCACTGCAGGATTGTCTACACAGGGTGCACCCCATGGTCCAAGAACCAAATCTGTATAGCCACCAGCCATAGCAGCTGCTGTCAGTGTATCAAACGTTTCACGGTGCTGAACACCCAACTCCCCACAGAACGTACGTACGTCTACCAATCCAGGGACTATCCACTTTCCCTTGCAGTCCACAACGGTAGTCGAATCCGGTATTGATGGCGCACCATCACCATCTGATGTATAGATCCCCTCTATGACACCATCGACAATCCACACGTCTCCAACTGTGTTCCATCCATCTTCGGGACAGTAAATACGCCCACCTTTCAGAACATGCCGCATCACACCCCCGATTGACCTGACAGTGCCAAATGAAGCAGTGCCATACGAATCGCAATGCCATTTGTGACCTGTTCCATCACAACAGACCTTGGATCATCTAGTACATCCGGCATCATCTCAACACCATGATTGATGGGACCCGGATGCATGATTAGGCAATGAGACTGGCATTTGCGTAATCTATCCATGTTGAGCCCATACAAGGAGGCATATTCTTCTACTGAAGGCAGCATCGCTCGACCAAGCCGTTCTCGTTGAACACGCAGCATCATTAGCGCATCCACAGAATCAAGCAGTTCATCTATAGAGTGAGCGATTTCCACCCCCAGACCGGCATATTCCTTGGGACACATGGTTCCTGGACCCGCAATACACACAGTGGCACCCATTGTTTGCAAACCGAAGATATTGGACCTAGCCACCCTAGAGTGTCGAATATCTCCAACAATTCCAACTCGCTTGCCACGCAAATCCCCCAAGTGGTCTCGCATTGTCAGCATATCCAGCAATCCTTGAGAAGGATGTTCATTGATGCCATCACCAGCATTGATAACCGACCAATCAAAATGCGAAGCCAACAAATGTGGCGCACCCGTTTGTGAATGACGAAGGACCATCGCATCCGGAGACATTGCATCCAAATTTTTAGCGGTGTCTAGTAAGGTCTCCCCTTTTTTCGATGATGATGTCGCCGCCGAAAACGAGATCACATCTGCACTCAAACGTTTTGCGGCCACTTCAAACGACAGCTTCGTACGCGTTGAATTTTCGAAAAAGGCCATGATAACCGTGCGTCCACGTAGGGTTGGAACCTTCTTCACCGCCCTTTTTGAAACCGTTCGAAACTGGACCGCCGTATCCAGAATGCGTGTCAACTGGACATCAGTCTTCCCCCGCAATCCCAGCATATCTTTGGGCCAGTTCTCCACCAGCGTTTCATTGGATTTCACTTGCATCACTTTGTATACGCTCCATCCTGTACATCGATCCGATCGCCGTCTCCATTTACGCTCAAATTCACGAGGACCTTCGCTGTTTTAGGACTCTCTATGAGTTCACCAGTAAAGTCAGGTTGGATGGGCAATTCCCTACATCCTCGATCAACCAACACCAGCAACTTTATCCACTCTGGACGACCGTAATCCATAATCTCTTGAATGGCTGCACGAATGGTCCGCCCTGTAAAGAGAACATCGTCCACCAATACAATCTTTTGCCGATCAACAGTCAACGGTAGATTCGAGCCACCCAAAGACAGATGCTCAAGCCCCGTATACAAATCGTCTCGATATAGGGTGATATCGATGTGGTATACGGGTGGACTATACCCAGAACGATGCTGAACAGCAGCCGATAATCTATGGGCTAATGTATCACCACCACGAACAATACCGACAAAGACAAACTCACCGAGAGACTCTGCAACAAGCCGATCCGACAGTTGCTCTATCCACGCTTCAATATCCGCTGAACTTGCGTGATAGGATGTTGATTGACTGTCCATAACAAAATCACATCACCGTTGATCAATAACGCCATTGCGATTGACAGAACTGTAAACAGAGTACTCTTTGGATAAATCTAGTGGCATCCCTGGAATATTCAAAGTGATCGGCGTTACCCAGATGCATTCAACACTGAACTGGGACGAACTTTCTCTCAAAGAGCAATCCCTGTCATCAATGTACAGAGGGATGTGTTCTTTTTTCATTCCACTGTACAACTTCTGCTCTGCGGCGCTGGAAGAACCGGTGACCTCATAGGTTAACACTACATCTTTGACGATCTTCTTCATACTCCATGCTACCCAAAACGGAGGGAAATAGATGGAGACTGAACCGAGTAAGACAACGACAAAAACGAGAAGCAACCAGTTTTCGATCTTTCCGCGTTGGTGATTTCGATGCATCGAACTCATGTGTATTGACCCTTTGTACGTTCAGCTATTTCTCGTCCAATTTTAACACAGCCATGAATGCATCTTGTGGAATTTCCACAGAGCCAACAGACTTCATTCTCTTCTTACCCTTCTTTTGCTTTTCTAGCAATTTACGCTTTCGAGAGATGTCTCCACCGTAACACTTGGCTGTAACGTCTTTTCGCATGGCCCTAACTGTAGAACGAGCGATGACCTTGTTTCCAATCGCAGCCTGAATCGCCACCTCATACATTTGACGAGGGATAAATTCTTTGAGTTTTTGCGTGAGGGCATTCCCCTTGTAAAAGGCATGATCTTTATGACAGATGATAGAGAGTGCGTCTATAGATTCCCCGTTGACGAGAATATCAAGCTTGACGAGATTACTGGCTTG
>CAJWHX010000292.1 GCA_913040875.1 uncultured Pseudomonadota bacterium
TAACACGAATATAAGAACCTATACCATCGCGATTGCTTTGAGTCCCCACAAGATCTAGCTGCAACCAATTTCCAGGGGTGCCTGTGGATAACAGCACATTTGGAACCCCGGGTTGCTGAGACAACGGAGAAGACTGCGATGGATTGAAAGTTCGATTTGCATAGACGATATCTGGAAAGCCATCGTTGTTGAGATCTCCAACAGCGATACCCCTGCCATCCGGATACGACCCGTCTTCTTGTACATTTCCAACAGTCCATTTCCACGTGACATCTTCAAAGCCTTGCCCTCTACGGTTTCGAAGAACCGTCCCAGGACCCGCACCTGCCGACTCATCTCCGACAATTCGAAGTGGTGCAGCACAATTGTTCGCATTAAAGACCACATCCTGCCATCCATCAGAATCAATATCCAGTGTCGTCGTTCCCCAAGCCCATCCAAATCGCTCCAAGCCTTCTGGATCAACCCAGCCAGGATAGGTCAGCCCATCGATGGTTGGCATCCCGTCAAAGACATCTCCCGGAAGCAAATGCTCGGCGATCAGTTCGGTATCGGTATGGTCAAAATAGCCCCGTTGATTGTCAAATATAGTATGAAATGGTCTAACATTTCTAGACAACCATCCTAGAGCAGCATCATCCTCAAACGGCTCGGGGATATTGTCATAATCATTAATGAGCGGAGACAGACCTTGATTGGTACTGTACAAATCAATATCTCCATCCCCATCAAAGTCGGCAAGTGCCAGCCCCATCCAGAGTCCTTGCACTTGAGTACTCCATTCGGGTCTCAACTGAAAGAAATTGGGTTCTTCTTGAATGTAAACGCCCAAGGGTCCACCACCAAACCCAGATATTTTATCGAGCATTCCATCAAAGTTGACATCCATATAGGCTGACGTGAACGTTGCAAACTGAAATTCAAACTCATCTGGGTTGAGTACATCTCCGACTGGAGTAGATTCCAACACGACCGATTGATCAAATCCACCACTCTGATCGGAGAGTAAAATCACATCTACACCCTCACGAGTTTCCTTTCGATAAATCCAGGGATACACCTGATCCAAATCGAGTCCGTTGGACACAGATATATCCAACCACCCATCCCCATTGGTATCTACCAACTCGATACTAACAGGACAAATCCCCAGATCTGCAGCCTGCTCCTTGAAAGTCAATGTCTCAACAGTAAAAACCCCATCATTGTTCCACGCAATCTGCACACCGCCATCTCGCATCGCAGTACCGTCTTCTTGTAATGTACCGAGAGTGCAGTCTTGGGCAATGACCAAATCGGGGTCTCCATCGTTGTCTAAATCTGCAGAAGCGACGCCGCCATGCTGATCTCTGGAGGCCAAACCGACGTCTACTGCAACATCAAGAAACTGACCATTGCCTTGATTTTGATACAGCGCATCGGCCTGACTCAAACCATTTGTAAAGAAAATATCGAGCCAACCGTCAGAATCAAAGTCGAGTAGCGCAACGCCTGCCCACCCAGAATTACCATGCTCGAACCCAGGGATTAACTCTCCATTGGTGTACGAAACGTCTGTGAATTCAATTTCTGGCTGGCATGCGAGTAGAAGTAGGGCTATCATATTGTAATTTTACCTGCTGAGTTTCGATGCGTCAATCCCAATCCTACGCAATGCGCTGCACATCTATAGTTCCCCTTCTCTATTTTGTTTTTTTACTGCTCGGGTGTGGAGGCCTCGAAGAAGCCTCTCCAAAGGAAGACCGACTCAGCGAATTTGAACATCCCAAAGACCTGATCGCTGGACTCCGTAAAAATCCAGCGCGCACATTAAAGGATCTACACACAACCCCAAATAGTCTTGCAAAAGATTCTCTCATCATAGAGACGGTCGAACAATTTCCGCATCGAAGCAAACCTTTGTGTTCCATTTTATCAACAGAGATCACAATCGAACGGTGTGTCCGACTGACAGAAAGACCACACCTGTGGAAGAAACAGCCTCATCAATTTGACAAGAGTACCCATCCCTCTGCTCTGGATCGCAATTGCACCATAGACCCACACCCCAACACTTGCTGGACTGCACAAGCTCTTCTAGATTCAAAGCAGGATTGGATGCTTGCGGAAGATGCTTGCCGGCAAATAGAAGATGACGTTTGGAAAGCAGAATGTTTCTTTACTCTTGCAGAGTCGATAAAGGTAGACCAAGACACACTACAAAAGGCACTTCAGACCTGTTCTTACAGCGATCAGTTTCAAAAGTCCTGCTGGTTACACATCATTGTTCAGCTGGCTCAACAGAGTTCTACAGAACTGCAGGAGGTCTCATGGTTGGACAGAACACACTCCATATTGCACACTTCAATGGTTCCAAACGAAATGAAGTCGGACCTCTGGCAGCACTTCTTAGCAAAAGGTGTTGCAACCGCCGTTGAAAAGGGCATCTCACGGAGTAACACTACGCCCATCCCACTCATCGGACATTGGCAAAATCAATATGCGGTGGAAGCCTTGAGGCAATGTGACTTCCCAATACAAGGCATCCCTGAATGGATACAAATCGCGAGAGAATCTTCATCCACTTGCTCGAAGCTAACCGAACCCAGAGGGATGGATCTTGAAAGTGATTTATGGGTTTCACAGCCTCTCCCAAAGGACTGTGAAGTCATCTCTTTTTTGGGGCAGTCACATCGCATCCATTGCCCTAAAGACGAGGGCTTCAATTGGCACATGGCGCTTCTAGAGGCTTCCGTCAGGCTTCGTCCAAACAATTCCATCTTTGTACAAGAATCTCTACAGTCATCGAACGCCACCATTCAGAAGAGAGCAGAACATCTCCACGTGCTAAACTGGCAAGAGAAACCCGACCAACGAAAATAAATCTTTTTGTTGCTGAGTATTGCTTTGGTATTGTGGTAACATCCTGTACATTCATGCCACATTGAGTTCTATCGATAATCTACATTATGGAAGATTCTGTGCAGACAATTCATTACAGTGTGAACAAAAAATCAATCCCATATCAATGGAGAACACATGTTGAACATATTGTTATTAATCGCAAATGCTTGGGCTGGAGAATGGCAGAGTCTCGGTGTCACAAACGATGTGACAGTCTATCGTAAACAAGAAGAAGGAACAGGACTGTACGCATTCAAAGGTGAGGCAACATCTGATCTCCCGATTGGACAACTGATGGGGATCTTACGCGATGAAACCGTTGCTAAGGAGTGGGTCAACATGATGATGTTTGGTACAGTAGTCGAAACCTACTCGGAAAACCACATGCTTTTGCATCAAGGGTATGATTTACCCTGGCCCCTTTCCGATCGAGATTATGTCTTTGACAAAAAAGTCGTCTATGATTCCAAAACAAAAACGGCGACGGTTCAATTGGCTTCTGTCGAGAGTTCAAAAGTCCCAGTGAGCAGTGATTTTGTCCGAGCACGTGGTGAGCGTACCTTCTGGCAGTTTTCTGTGGCGGACGACGGTAAAACCAACATCACTGTAGAGGTTCTGACAGATCCTGAAGGTGCTTTGCCAGATTGGGCCGTCAACAGCATTCAAGCCGACTGGCCTCATAAGAGCATCAACAATTTGATCAATCGAGCGTCCAAAGGGGATATCCCACACGATAAAAATACAGCAGGATGGCAGTGAAATTTCACTCCGCGTCAAAATGCACAACATAGATTCATCGCTTCAAGTATAGTGGACAGAACCTCGAAACTTGAGAATCTATCGTGTCTGAAACATCTTCTATGGCGGTTGACGACCCATTTAGCGTTACTCCTCCTGAACCACTCTGGAAAACGTTGCCAGTATTCCTATTTTTCCTCCCAATCACCACTGTATTTCTTGGATTGGGTTTACTAACTGGTTTGCTATTCATCCCACTTTTCCCCTACATTCCACTGTGGATGAAAGATTGGTCTGCTAGCTTTTGCAACAAATGTTTGTTGATCAGTATTCGGATGAAAGTCACCACCATTATTGATGATCCCAAGGCCCTAGATGCCAAACTGTTTCTTCCAACCCATACATGTCTCTTCGAGAGTCTAGTATTGCTTGCGCGACTCGGTCACTTTCGACCAGTGACGGCAGAATTCACAAAAAGCATTCCCGTATTCAATAAATTTGTTCATTGCTTGGATCCACTGTACGTTGTACGGGGCAAAAATGCCAAAGGTGGCTTGGTAGAACAACTGACGCAAAGTCTGAACGAAGGAAAATATCGACATGTTGTTTTTCCAGAAGGAACCTATTCGAACGGAAAACACGTTCTAAAGTTTAAATCTGGCGCGTTTGTTGCAGGGCATCCGGTAGCACCAATTGCATTTACCTATCCAGAATATACTCCCTTTTGGAACCGTGAAGAATCCACGTTCGGGGTTCAAATCTATCGTATCCTCGGACGACTGTATACACCGATTACGATTCATTTCCTGCCGTTGTATACACCTTCCGAAGAAGAACAGAAGGACCCGAAGTTGTTTGCGGAAAACGTACGAGTTCTCATTGGACAAGCCACCGGTCGCAGTCTCTCACAATATGAAGTCAAAGACTCTCCGAATTACCGTGTTGATGTCAAAAAGAAACAACGTACATGACACCCTAAAACAAAGACTTCTATGACTGACCCTCATCATTTTTACACGTCAAGATTGCGAATCGAAGCCTTAAGTCTACGCCACGCATCCATCGTTTTCCCTGCCCAGTTGGATCCATTGATCTATCAATTTATTCCAGATGACCCCTTATCATTAGAAGAATTGACTCGGCGGTATTCCTTCCTCGAAGGTGCTAAAAGTCCTGACGGTAGACAATACTGGCTGAATTGGGGCGTGTTTGTTCGGAAGAGTCATGCCGTCATTGGAACATTTCAGGCTACA
>CAJWHX010000293.1 GCA_913040875.1 uncultured Pseudomonadota bacterium
CCAAAACAACACATGGTTTAACTGATTGTGGAGGATTTCATTCAAATCTTTTATTCAATATTATCATGTGTAAAAATGGTAAAATGGTACTCCAAGATGCTAAAGTTGGAAGCCATACCACCATCTTCTAACTTCCCACAAGCATTGCTGGTAATAGAAATAGATCTGCGATAATGGCGCTAACTAGAGTAATGGAAGTGAGTGTACCAAAGTAGAAGGTGGAGGTGAGTTGACTGGTTGTCAAGAGTCCAAATCCACAGATGAGCAATATGGACGTCAAAATGATTGCGTGACCGGCTCCTTTGATGGTTCGATCCATTGCAACTGAGTGTGGTTGTCCGCTTTCTCGTTCAGACCTATACCGCGCGACAAAATGAATCGTGTCGTCTACCGCGAGTCCAATGGCAACGGTAAAGGAGACAATGTTGCTGACTTGTAAATCACGTCCGGCAAGCTCTAAAAATGCCAGAGTGGTCAGTAGGGGGAGGGCATTTGGAACAAAGGCCAGTAAGGTGTGCGCCACATTTCTGAGCATCACCCCCAGTACAACAAGAATGAAGCCAAACACCAGTCCAACACTACTCATTAAGTCACCAATGAGTTTATCGATTCCGATGCTGGCTAGTATTCCGTCTCCTGTGAGTGCCCATCGGATGTCAGATTGTGCAAGAGAGGCGTCAGCAAACCTCTCGAACTCACTTTTGAATTGTAAAAAGTTGATGCCACCAACATCTTTACACAACAACAGTATACGAGTTCTGTGTCCATCTTCCGACACGATGTTTTCATTCGGCAATCCTCCACTAAGGTCGACGAGTAGTCTCTCTTGTGCCAGCATCTCTTCGGTTGTCGGTAAACCACTCGTTTTGGTCAGAGCTTGATGGATAACGCTTTGTTGGCTGGCGATGGAGGTGCTCCAATCAATGAAGTCATAGGTTGCCAGTTGGTCTTCTAACTGTTGAATGGTCTGAAGCCCCTCTACTGTATATAGAGAGGTGTCGGATTCTAAGTAGATGAACATGGGGACAACCCCACTTAGGTGCTCTTCCATGGTATGCAGGGCTTCGACAGTCGGATGTTCGTCGGCATACATCTCTAAGATGTACGAATCTGCTGAGATACCACTCGCTATCCAACCGACCAGAGCACATAAGATGCTTGAAATTCCAATGATGAGGAGTCGTTTGGAGGTGGTAACTTTGTGAATCCATTCGAAGAATTCTATCCATTGTGGCTGTGATCGAAGATTGTGCTCAAAGACGTGATCTGGAATAAATCGTAGCCACAACGGAATTAACACCATGATGCCGATGTATGTGACCACAACAGAGATGGCAGCATGGAATCCAAAATCCTGAATGACGGTGGTATCAGCGACCAACAGTGATGCAAATCCACCGGCTGTGGTTAACGTTGTCCAAAAGCATGCCAGACTCATTTCTTCAAGGGTACGAGCCAGTGTTAGGGTCCGATTTGTAGAATGGCTTCGTTCTTCGCGATATCGAGAGACCAGATGAATTCCATCTGCGATGCCAATGATCATCGCGATAGCGGGTACCAACATCGATAAGATATTGAATGTCACACCAGATACAATAAGCAGGCCGACAGCCCAACCCATTGCGATTTGAACGGCCAATACAGGTGCAATCGCCAAATGTGCACCACGAAAAAGCCATATAATTGTGATGAAGAACACAACAGCCGACACTGGTATGTAGAACACCTCATCTTGAAGCATTAAATCCACAATTTCAGTTCGAATATATGGCACCCCAGTGATCTTCCATTCAATGTTGGATGGTGGAGGATGATTTTGAATGCTGTGTAGGATATCTTCGTAGACAGATTGAAGGGTGGATACCTTTTCACGTTCCTTCTCTATTCGAACTTGGATGACCTGAACAGTTCCCGTATCGTTACTGATAAGTTGTCGAAACATTGGTTGAGTTTGTATAGCGCGCCATGGTTCTGTTTGTTCCCATACAGTATCCATCGTTAGCACACCATCTTCACCAGAGATGAATGGGACATTCACCAAGGATAGAACCCGTGTTACACCCTCAACTTTTTCCATCTTTTCGTGAACGGTCTCAATCCATTGTTGACCCGTGGTTTCCGTAAGACCATCCCCTGTCAGCAAAATGAGAAAATCATTGTCCTCTCTGCCGAACTCTTCTTCAATGCTACGGAGCTGCTGAACCATTTCCCCATCGTCTAGGAAAATAGACTGTGGTGTAAAGTCAAGTGGGACTCCGTCTTCTGAGATGGTCTGATAGACTTGCCAGCCGAGAACTAGACTGAGAATTGTGAGTAGGCACGCGATCTGTATGCCATACTCTTCTAGCAAGGTTGCCCAAGAAGAATAGAATGAATGGGGATCCTTAGTGTGCTTCGTCATCGTTTGTAGTCAATGGATCCGGAACATCATCCGGAGCAGTGTCATTGTCGTCAGCGTCTTGGTAGTCTTTCAGAATTGAAGACACTTTGAGCAATGCAATGGCTCCCAAAGCAACACCAAACCACAAGGTAGCAATCCGAGTTAGGAGGGCTGCCGTTGTGGCGATCGCTCGAGCTTGTTCGACATCTAGACTTGGACTCAAAATAAATCGCATCGCTCCACCGATTAACGCCCCGTCAGCGATTCCTAAGCCTCCAGGCATGGCGGCGCCACCTACAGTTGCAAAGGCATATACAAAAAAGCACGCATCGAAGCCGGCATCGATACCCATTCCTTTAAATATGAGCTGGTAAGCAAAGCATTCTGCCGACCACGCAACAATACTCAACGCCACCGTCCACAGGAGAGGCATCGGAGCCACACAAGTCCGCATTGAATCAAGCATGACCGATACTCTAGGAATGATTTTATCGAATATTGGAAAGGGTTCGAGTCGATCCAAAATGAAGTCCATCGCTTTTCTATTGGTTAGGATCAATAAACCAACAGCTGTCCCGACGGCGAGGATGACAAGATATTCAATTTTATCTGCCGCGTAGGTTGTGATCCCAACACCGGCTAGAAGCAGCATAGCTATGGCATCGGTCAGTCGTTCTGTAACCAAAGCCGCAGTTGTACGAGCCATGCGTACATTGGTAACCTTCTTTACGACATATGGCTTTAGCAGCTCTCCAGCTTTTCCAGGGGATACAGCCATAGAGAGTCCAGCGACGAAGTTCCAAGCATCGGTGACCCATGGCATATCGACACCCAGTCGCCCTAATAGGTAGTGCCACTTTACAAATCGCAGGGTGTAATTGGTCAGTGTCAGAAGGATCGCGACAACGAACATCCACCAATTAAATTTGCTGAGTTCTGCCCTGATTTCATCTAAACCCGACCAAATACTGAATCCAACATACAGAAAAATACAGCCAACAATTGCGACAACAACCCATCGTTGAAACCGAGCAAAAGATACAGGTGTGCTGTGTGCAGACATCTACACTCCCATCAAGAATGGTATGAATATTTGGGGGACTCAGTCGATGGTGATCGTCTTTAAATAGACCATTGCTTCGACCTCGTTTCGAAGCTGTGCGTAGAGGTCTGGATTTTCATAAGCATCCATACCCAGTTCAACCTCAACAGTGTCTTGTTTCAATGCACGTATATTTTGGATCCAAAACTCGACTTCGGTATCGTCATCAAAGAAGAATCGCCATTTGTTTGTGGCGTTTGCACTCCACTTTTTACCCTCTGAGTCTATCAAGGACGTGGTCGTTTTCTTCGTGCAGACATACAACCATGGGGACCAGTCACTTTCGTATACGCAGTTGATAGAGTTGGGTTTGGGTGCGATCGATATTGATTTGATCTCGTTCCAAGCGAGATCTTTTGCTGTAGAGCCAGCTTCTGCAAAGATGGTCAAACGACTTTCCGAATCGAGCCAATCTTTCATACCGTAGGAGTCTGTAGAGGCTTCTACCCGAATGACGTGTCCAGATTTGCTTGTACCATCTGAAAAGGTGAGCGTGGTATTGAAGTCTGCATTGGACTCTGGTTTGGGCTCGGGCATGGGCTCTTCAACTGGTTCTTCAGGCTCATCTACCGGGGCTTCGACCACTTCTTCAACCGGATCGGTCGGTGGAGTAGCGACTTCCACCTCTGTCTTCTTTTCACCACATGCAAAAACGAGTGTGAGCAACATAGAACTCATCATAACGGTCTCCATAATTTAACTGATGTAACAACCCTACATAGCACGATTTGCGGAGTTTTCAACGTGAAGAATATCGTTAAACAAGCGACTTGTTTATGAAGTGAATGACTGTAAACGTGGTTTGCCGTTTGTCAGTACAATGTATTCTTGTCCACGCAGAAAGGCTTTGAGTCTTTGTAGCATCAGATCTCTACGCCAGCTTTGTAAGACAGACACACCGTGTAGTGTGATGCCTTCCATCGTATCTCGAGGTAGGAGTAATGAAGGCGATATCTGTACCTCTTTGGCAAAGATACTGACCCATAGTCTCAGTACTTCTGCCCGTTCCTTTTGTTCTGGTGTGGGGAGTAAGAACTCATCAGTATCTTGGAGTGCCTTGGCGATTACTTTGACGACTTTTTTGCCATGACGCTGTAAAAAAGTTGGATGGACTTTTCGATTTTGTATTTTGTCTATGCTGGTGGGATGGGCTTTTGCCAAGTACAACAAAATACTACGTGGAAGAATGTAGTTGGGCGATTGATTTTTCCGCATAGCCGTCATTTCTCTCCATTCCAACAGTGCAGTCAGAACCCGTTGGGCTTCGACGCTCAATGTTTCCGCGACTCCCCAGTGAATCCAACTCAGTCCTACGGCTGGAGGTAGTAACTGTTGGTCAACCATCTCTTCGCAAGCCTGCCACATATACGTTTCCATGCCTCTA
>CAJWHX010000294.1 GCA_913040875.1 uncultured Pseudomonadota bacterium
CACCCATGGCTTGAAGTAAATAGCCAATTTGTGATTGATCGGGAGACAACCACAGCCACAGAGTAGCAATACCCAGCAGTCCCGTCCCCAATAAGTCGAGGAGTAAGCGCCTTGCCATCTGAGAAGCGATCATTGTTCACTCTCCAATAATATGCGATACCCTTGTGGATATCGAACACCAAGTGGTGGTGGAACAAAGCGTATATCTCCAGCACTTTTACCGATGACTTCTAAACGCTCTTGAAGCAGCCTGCGATACACCACCTCAGGATGACTTTTGGCCTCAAGTGCCAGTTGCTCAAATACAGAGGCCTCCGCTTTGGCTGTAGCGATCGTCTGTGTCGCCGCACTACCCGCCTTAGACACTTCTCGATTGTAGGTGGTTTGTGCTTTTGGCAGTTGAGCAGAACGATACTCTTCCGCCTCTTGAATTTTGGTTTGCGCTTCTATGGAAGACGTTTGTACCGCACTGAACTCATCTTTAATTTGATAGGGTGGTACCAAATCGACCATCTCCAACGATACGATCCGAATCCCGAGTTGAAGGCGTTCAATCTCTCCACTCGCCCCATCTGAAATGGCTCGCACCATATCTTCACGACCGTCAGACAAGATGGAATCCACAGACCGTCTTGAAATCTCCTGTAAAGCCACAGAACGAACAATGTTATCGAGCATCGGTTTCACATTCTCTATCTGCGTGACATACAGAACTGGGTCATCAATCTGATGATTGACCGAAAAGGATACGTGCACCACATTCCCGTCGCCCGTCAGTGCATACCCAACCTTCTCAGGGTTCAACGTTGATGACGACAAAAAGGTCATTTGGCCTACGGCTCTAAAGTGTAGTCCTTCCACCTTTTGCTCAAACACCTTTTGCACAGGGATGCGCTCCACTCTCTCAAAGGGTTTGGGCAATGCGAGCATCATACCGGGTTGTGCCACTGCTTGAGCCGTACCAGCATTTCGGAGCTGTCCAAATCGATAGACCACAGCCACTTCGTCGGGCTGAACAATGGTAATCCCAGATCCAAGATACAGTACAAACAGAAGCATCAGCCACCAAGAAAGATGGCGAATCATCCACATCAATCCAACACGAACCGGTCCTAGGAGCAGAAGGAGTTCCGACTCTTCTCTCTGTCTAGGTGTGGGTGGCAGCTGAAAGTCTACTGTACTCACTCTTCCACCAGCACGTCAAATGGAGCCGCATCTGTACGCAAAATCAACGTCGACTTGGGTCCAATCACTTCTTCAAGAGTGTCCAGTGACCGAATGAAACGATACAAATCTGGGTCTTTACTGTGGGCGTCTGCATAAATCTTGGCGGCCTGCGCTTCGGACTCACCGGTTATCTCTGCGACCTCCTGAGTCATCTTAGCCTCGATGGTAGCAACCTCTGTATCGGTGGTGGCTCGAATTCGGCTGGCTTCTTCTTCGCCTTTGGCTCTAAACTCTACGGCAAACTTCTTCCGTTCTGCTCGCATTTGTTGAAAGACGGCTCGGATATTTTCTTTGGGAAGAGAGAGTCGGCTAAATCCAATGTGTTGAATTTCAATACCGTACTGTTCACTCGCTAAGGTTTGGGTTTGAGACAGCAGCTCCGTCTCTATTTCTTTGGCCTTCAACAGAGTTGTATCTGTACTAGCCAGTGCCGAAAGTTCATATTTACCCAGGACACCTATCTTGGCATTGGTGACCAAGCCATTCAGCTTGTCGTCTGCGGTTTCAATATCGCCAATCGACTGAAAGAACTTAAGGGGATCCGATACCGACCAAATCACAAAGGATACGAGCACCACATTCTTCTTGTCCTTGGTCAGCATCTCAGTGTGCTGGGTTTGAAAGGTACGTCGTCTTCGATCAACTGTTACGACTTCCTCTACCGGCCAAGGAAGCGTAAAGTACAACCCCGGGGTATCGAGTACACGGGTTGGGTTTCCAAGCCTAACGACGATGGCCGAGTTGCCTTCCGACACAATCGTAGAGCTTGCACGATAGGCGATGGCAAGCAGTGTTAGAACGAGCACCACAATACGGAGTCGTTTAAGACTGTCCTTCGAAATCGGGTCTTCTAAAATTGGCTGCTCTGAGTTCTGGCTTTGCATTATGGGTTGATCCATAGTGTGGCTCCTTGACTTTCCAATCGATGATCCAAAATAACGATGCTCCGTCCCTTTATACTTTGCTGTAAATTTTCTTGACGACGACGAAATCGATAGAGTGATTCTTGAGACCGAACCATCTGTCTGAGAGCCTCAAAGGACATCGCTTCACCTGTAGCGGAAGCTAGACCAAGTACAGACTCTTGCTTGGCGTTCTCAATCGCTTGAATGAACTTTGAGCGTGTCTTTGGAAGTATAGACAGCTGATACTGCTCTGCTCGCAGCACCTTAGTTTGCTGATCAATCTGAGCGGAAACCACATCTTGATACTCTTTCGCAACAGAGACCGGTGGGTGAAGCGCTGTAAAAGTAAACAGTAACGGTTCTATACCAATCTCATATTGACCGATCCGATCTTGAATCTCTGTGGTCACAAGTTGTGCCAAAACGATCAAATTTTCACTCAATGCTTCTTCTAGGGTACGCGAAGACGTCTGCTCCATCAAGACTTGATAGACGATGGACTCCAGAACCTCCTCAGGATTTTGAACACCAAACAAGTACTGATGCACATTGGAAATTCGATATTCAAGCACTCCATCTGCAGACATCACGTCGTGTCCGTCTCCAAGCAGAAGTAGAAACTCCTCATCCCCATGTTGATTGGCCCACAAAATCGACTCTGGTCCCTCCTCTTCTTCCATATCGAGGACATCTGACTCTTCGTGTCCAATCGACATTTGATGAATGCGGCCGGCAACGACCCTATCTATCCGACCGAATGGATACGGAAGTTTCCAATGGAGACCACCTTTCAAAACCGAAGCCTCTGGTTGTCCAAAATGGCTTCGAACACCATGCTCGTTTGACTGTATTTGCACCATAGAAGTCGACAACCATCCAACCAGCACTAAGCAAACAACCAAAGGTTCCAACATTTGTCGCACAAACCGAATGATCCACGTTCCTTGTATATCAATCCCAAAAAGTCTTTCAAGGGCATCAAACATGGATTGTATCGGATTCAATCTGCTGGAGACCACTTCAAGAACAGGCGATGTCCATCGCAACTCAGGCGTCCATTTTTGAAACTTGTAGGCAGTCCAAATCCAGTCGATACTTGCAACGATAAATACCCAACTGATCAGAGTTTTGGTCCAATACATCGAGACATCAATATTTTTATAGCGAAGAGCCTCAACGATTACAGAACCCACCACCAAAAGAAGACTGTGGCGAACGAACACCAAACCTGAATCGTTTCGTTTTTCTGAATATTGCAGCCACAGCAACAACAGCGCACCCCAGCCCAAAAGACCGACGACCCATATGACTGGATCTGTCTTAATAGACTCCGGTTCTAAGGCATTTGACAACTCGACAGTCCAAGACCCATTTTGCCATAAAACACCCAACAACAAAGCTGTCGTCGTCACCAAACGAAGCTGCCACTGGAGACGAGTCGGTAATTGTAGAATGCTTTGAATCGCGTACCACACGAACCACAACGCGAAGCATCCCTGCCAGACATTGAGTAAATCTTGTGTCCAAACCACCCAAGACAAGAGTCCGGTAACAGTCCAAAGTACACCAACCATGATCCAGTGAATCGATTTCATACTGATAATCTATCTGATTCATAGAGTATCGGCACTTGTTGTCATACACCATTATCATTAGAGGATTCAAATACCCTTATATCGTGTTCGACGTAGTGACAATTGACTGAACATCCTCATCGATTATTGTCTTCATGATACTGAAGTTTATTGAACACTATTCTCGATAGTATCAATCAGGCTAGACAATCGTTGCTGATTGCTTGTAATAATAGCTCCGACTGTCTCTAGAATTCTGTCTTTGAGGCCTCCGAATACAGCCAGAATGATATGCCCAAAGAATATCCATCCATAACTCAGGGCATCATCATTAAAAAGGTTCTGAAGCACAACAAACATGATGAGTGTGTACGCAGAACTAACAACCAACAATTGCCGTTCAGTATCAAATACGATTCTATCAACCTGTATTTTTGTATTGATCATGTTCTGATTTAGGTCTGCATACCGTTCAAAAATATTCTGACCAACCCCTTGAATTACATAGACCACAAACCAAATTATCATCACCGCGATGAACCCTATCCCAGCAACGATCACCACATCTCCCGATCCTTGTAAAATTACGATGAGGCACATCAGAACTGAAGCTAACACCATTACTATTATACCTAGAATCAATGCCAACAAAAGGACTTGAAGAGACAGAACAATAGTCGACACCAACAGATTGAAAACCGTTGCGATTCCAAATGCTGTGAAAATTACGAATCCAAAAACGAGTAAGCGAGATTTCAACCACCAATCAAACCTAAAACGATATACCAATGATTTCACCAACCGGAGATGCTCTAACTGTTCAAGTGTCGTCATTTCACGCGACATCTGTTTTACATCAATCGTATAATGATAAGGCAAAGACTCTAAACTACTTTGTACGAGTGTATTCAAAAGTGACCACGTCGTAGGGTTGTGATCTCCTATTTTCGGAAAATGATTTGACACTGATTATCATCTCTCACAATTTATAAGAAACCTTAGTTAAAACGAAGACTTCAAACCATTAAAGACTGATTTTGCAGCATCTTTAGCTGATTTTGCAGCATCTTTAGCTGATCTTGCAGCATCTTTAGCAGCATCTTTAACACGTTGTTTTCCGTACTCAAACCAGTCAGGCTCATGGTATGA
>CAJWHX010000295.1 GCA_913040875.1 uncultured Pseudomonadota bacterium
CCGTAAGGCGTTGCCGAAGTGTGAGATTGTTACGGAAGATGTTTGGTGAGGTCTTCTAGTCCATTGCTTCAGACTGAACCCATCCTCCATCCCTGGACGATTGCGGCAATCGTTGTACTATTCATCAACGACCAGTACCTTAAATATGCCTATACGTCATGGTTTACGGGTAAAATCTCTGACTTCGCAGGTTTGATTTTCTTTCCGATTCTCTTTGAACCCCTTGTAAAGAGCCGAAAGTGGTCAGTCATTATAACTGGCATAGGTTTTGCACTGGTTAAACTGACTGCGGTTGGAAATACCTTTTACAATCAGGTCTATCAACGATTCTTTGACCTTATTGGATGGGGACAGCAAGTGCCATTGGTGATGGATGCAAGTGACTGCATCGCGTTATTGGCATTGTGGGTTCCTCTGAAATGGATACCACAGCACACAACGAGACAGACATGACGATTCACGCACAACACATCGCCAAATACACAGTATACAGCCTCGGTTTGGTTGCAACCATCGCTACTTCACCACTCTATGAGTATTTCGGAACTACGGCTTTTGATCAACTCAGCACCAGTGTATCTACGGATGTGACACACATTCCGATTCAAGCGACAGTAGAGTTTGCCAATCCTGCAGAGGCAGAGCCCTTTCACTATTGCGGTTGGAATGTGGTGGTGGAGTTAAATGAGCCCATTACCTTAGATACAGAAGTTGTATTGTGGGGATTGACGTCACCATGGGACCAAGGTGCTTTTGATTTGGCTTATGCCACTGCACTGGAGTCCCAACCAGACGAACAAGAAGAGGATGATACAGCGGTACCCGAAGATACAGGGAACTTTGATACCGGTTCAGAGACAGGGCAGCTGGATACAGCGGTTTTGGATACGGCTTCGCAAAGTGATACTCCAGAACCCTATGAAGTACTCAATCCAGAGCATCAGGTGTTTTACGATACCATGCAGACCTTTATGGGTGGTGAGTACGCGTATCGAGTAACGGACTCTGGCACCATCAACGGTCCTCTGTTTGAACCCTATGCTTCGATCGTTTCTTATAATTCGATCAGGTTACTCTATTACTCATTGTGTGGGAACACGACAAATCACTTTGTGTTGACGGTACGCGGTGAGCCGATAGATGTTGATGCAACAGTCACGATGGTAGCCCATCAAGGCGAGCAAATAGCCCAACCGATTGGCTGCGGAGCAAAACCAGAAAACCCCGACTACACCAACGTCCGCATGCAGGTGGCGTTGGAATAATAATTTTTTGATCCATACTTTATTTTCCCGATTCACGTTATTCAAATTTGATATGGTTTGAGAGAATTTTGGAGGAACGATGAGAGTGATTGGATTCAGTGTATTGACCCTGTTTGCGTGCGTCGAAGAAGAACCAAAGATCGAAGATTTAAGCCTCTATTGCAGGGGAATCTTACGCCAATAACTTGATTGCGGAGGACGCAGATTGTGATGATTCAGATCCCAGTATTGGGCCATCTTTAACAGGTGTCTGTAATTGATGAATCCTAAGCTACCAGCGTACTGTTATCGTATTTATCAAGCCCGATCAGTCCAAATTTAGCGGTGAACCAAGAGCCGTTTCTAGGTCCGTAAATAAATACCCATGGGACGGAGAATATGCATTGCCTTATTATAGATGGCTGTTCTGTGAAGTGGTATTTGCTGTGATAAACTATATCAAAATGTGTAGAGTTTGGAGATGGTATGTTGTGGCTATTGTTATTGGTGGCATGTGAATCAGAAATAAAAGATCAGATTCTCGATACGGCAGAGGATACTCAGATCTACGTTGATGCAGATGGGGATGGGTATGGTGATCCCAATATGGCTTCTGAGGACTGTACAGGTGGAACTGGATACGTCTTCTATGGAACAGATTGCGACGATACCAATCCAAATGTGCATCCATTTCAAGAAGAAGTCTGTGACGGCATAGACAACAACTGCAGTGGTGCCATTGATGATGGTACAACACTCACATTCTTTGAGGACGTGGACGGAGATGGATTTGGTAATGCAGACTCTACAGTAGAAGCATGTGACCTACCTCCCAACTATGTAACCATCGATGGGGATTGCGATGACACCGACCCCGAGCAGTATCCTTTTGCAGTGGAAACTTGCAATCAAGAAGATGACAACTGTGATGGAGAAGTGGATGAGAACCCAATCAATCCTCCAACCTGGTATTACGATATCGACGGGGACGGATTTGGAAGTTCATTCATCATCAACAATGAATGTACCCCTCCTGCAGGCTACATAACTGACAACACAGACTGTGATGATACGAACTCCAGTATTTATCCAGGGGCACAAGAGTACTGCAACAATCTGGACAATGACTGCAACGGTTTGACTGATGACAACGCGTGGGATGCTCAGACGTGGTACGCAGACATCGATAGAGATGATTTTGGAAATGCTTCTGATACCGTGGTTCAATGCACTCAACCGTTCGATTATATCTTGGTGGCTGGCGACTGTGACGACACTAGAGATGAAGCGTATCCAGGTGCAGATGAGCTCTGTAATGGACTAGATGAAGATTGTGATGGTACGATAGATGAAAACACCATCGACTCGATAACCTACTTCGAAGACTACGACGGCGATGGATTTGGAAACCCCAACGAAACGCTCGAAGAGTGTCAAGCACCATCTGGATATGTCCTCGATGATACTGACTGTGACGATACTGACGGAAGTATCTATCCAGATGCCCCAGAATTGTGTGATGGAATTGATCAAGATTGCAACGGTCCAACATTTTATGAGGCAGACCTAGACAACGATGGTCACCTGGCCTGTGAAGCCTCTATTTGGATGCGCAACAGTAGCAACAACCCTACAAATCCAAACAATCAAACCTCGCAAGCTTCGACTCATTTACAGAATCTTGGACTCAGTATCACACAGTACAACCATGCAAACAACTTCGTGACTGACTCTTTTCTACAGGACTTTGGTCTGTATGTTCACCATGGGAACAACCCAAGTGGAGCCATTCGTGCGTATACAAATGCCGAAGCCGGTGCCATAGATACATGGGTATTGGGAGGCGGTAGATTCTTATACATTGGTCATCGGTCTCAAAATGATTGTGACATCGCCGATTCTCTTCCCGCTGGGTTTGGTCTAACCTGTACACCAAACAACAGTAACTGGAATGGCTCTGCGTCATTTGGTATCCCACACCCTGTAACAAATGGACTCACCACGATTGGGGGTAAAAATGGCGATGAGTTCTCTGCCCAACCTCCTCTAGAGGTGTTGGCCTCTATTAATGGTCATCCCTTTGTTCTTGCAGCGGAGTATGGATACGGTAAAGTACTGATTTTAAACAACGAATTCGCCTTCTACAACTCAGGATTCACCTATGACATCTCCTATGGGGATCACGATATCCTCGTTCAGAACGTCTGGAACTGGTTGTTGGAATAATAGACGTTGAATTGGTCACCTTACCCATGCATACTCACAAACCAACCGTTCTAATCACTGGATGCTCAAGTTTTCTAGGTGCCCATACACTGCTACACTTGGAGAAACGATGCTCCGTAATCGGTTTATACCATACTACGAAGCCAACCTTTACACAGTCTAGGATCATACAAACAGACCTCACGCAAGATTCGGCTATAGATGACATCAGTACTCTAGAGTTCGACTGGATTATTCATCTGGCCGGAAAAATTCAATCGACATCAGAACAAACGGCGATGAGCATCAATCGTAAAATGCTGGATACCGTCTTGAAAATGGAAAAGCCAATCGTGTATGCTTCCAGTACGGCTGTCCATTGGGAACAAGACATCCCCTACGTGCAAATTCGTCGAGAAGATGAACAAAGAATCGTAGACACAGGGATTCCCCATGCCATTCTTCGCCCCTGTGCACCCTATGGTCCAAAAATTCCAGGATACACTCCAAAGCACAAAGAATCCTTTCAAACACTGGTAGATGCCATTCGATATGCCCCTTTCGTACCCGTGATTGGAAACGGTCAATACATGAGGCAACCCATTCATGCAACCGATTTTGCAGAACTCATTTGGCACTGCATTTCCAATACAGAAACGAATATGACCTTTGATGCTGCTGGTGCATCTGCTCATACATTTGATACCATCATTCAAATTCTTCAAGCGAAGCTTCATCGAAAACGACCGATCGTTCACATTCCAAAACGCTTAGCGGTTCTGGCCAGTAGTTTAATTGGCAATTTGGAGCCTTCATTGGTTGGAGCCATGGACAATTCAGAAGCATTCGATGTTGAAGAAATCAAATCTCGAATCCCATTGCGAGATTTTGAAACTGGATGCTGGGACCTGTTGTTTAATACCTAGGTCAATCAGAACTTGTGTGTTATGAGTAGTCAAAATCATAGAAAAGGACGGCTAAATGACACTGGTTTTATCATGGCTATTACACACTCCCCTTTCACATGCAGACACTGTTGACGATCCCAACTTGTGGCTTGAGGAGGTTGAATCCGAAGCCGCCCTAGATTGGGTCAAAGAGAGAAATTCCAAGACTGTAGAGAATGTCGCACAAGATGACGAGTTCGTAGCGCTCCAGAATCAACTCAAAACCATATACGATTCAAAAGACAGAATCCCATACGTGAGTAAACAAGGAGATTTCTTCTACAACTTCTGGCGAGACACCGACCATCCACGTGGCGTTTGGAGACGAACGACATTGGAGTCCTATAAAACAGATTCTCCCGTTTGGGAAACGATTTTAGACTTGGATGCCCTATCCGACAGCGAGGGCGAGAATTGGGTCTGGCATGGCGCCAAT
>CAJWHX010000296.1 GCA_913040875.1 uncultured Pseudomonadota bacterium
GATACAATGACATTCGACTACCACCACTGAATCTACACATCACTAAGGACATCACAGACTTTGCAATTCCCAACTCCATTTTTTGGGATCCACAACATGGCTTACTCAGTATACTCTATGCATTTCCAATCGACCTAAACTCCCCTAGCGCACATTCCATTTTGCACATTCACGAAACCGATCTGAGAGCACTACTGGAAGATACCCTCAGTCGAGGTGGTAAAAATGAATACAAAGGCTATCATACGCCATCCGTACTCGGTGAAACTTTAAATCGGCAGGCTCTGGAGGCTTATCTGCTCAGTCAAATCCAAACCGATGAATCTCTTGAAGACAACACTATGTTGTCGCAGGCGATTTCCTTATGGATTCAGACTGGTAATCTATCCGAACAGGTTCGGTTCCATGCTCATCGTCTCTCTCAATGGCTTCAGTCCATTCAACTTTGTGACCCTGCCATGGGAGCGGGCGCATTATTGGTATCGATGATGAAGCTCATTACAACACTATGTTGTGAGTTGGATGGGACTAGAAAGCCCCATAAACTCAAATACTCGTTATTGCAAAGGAATCTATTCGGTGTAGATACAAATGCTTTAAGCATCTCCGCGGCCAAGGTCTCTTTGTGGCTCTGCTGGGTCACAGAAAGACGCCACCCGAAACCCTTCCCAAATTTGGAAGGGAACCTGATTCACGCAAACAGCATTGTCGATGAACCGTTTGAAATCTCGTTATGGAATGAATCGAGTATGCCATTGGAGCTCTCAAGCACCGACCTACCATCTCCATTTGCCGAAAGTATAGTTGCACTGCGCAATGGATTGATGCACGACTTGAGAGCCTATCCACTCTCTGACCAGCCAGCACTGAGAATGAGTGAAATCGAGGACAAACAATGGAAACTTTCACTATTGCATGCCAACCATCCCCTTGACAGCAGCGATGTTCAATCCCTAAAACAACTACCTGAGATGGCATGCATTTGGCCATGGCGTTTTCCCAATGTATTCATCCATGAACATCCTGGGTTTGACATCGTAGTTTGCAATCCACCATTTATGAGCGAAGAAACCAATCGTGATTTGTTTCTAGATTTGAAAAATCAAAGTAGTCTACGAGAATGGTACAACGGCAGAATGGACCTACTCTATTACTTTGTGTTTCGCTCTATTCAAATTACAAAAGATGACGGTATCATTTCACTCCTGACAAATGACTTCTGGACGAAAGCGTCCGGTGCACAACGGTTGCGGCAGCAATTGAAATCATCGCTTCACCTGACGCATTGGCTACACTTTGGAGAGTACAACGATGTCGAAGTCGCTTCTCGACAACACAACCTCCTAGTGTCACTCTGTAAGAGGTCTCCTAAGGATGACGACCAAACGTTTGTATACAGCATCAACTTTCAACGGAACGTTCTCGATTGGTTAACAGCCAATGCTCACATCCCCTATGTACAAACATCAACTGGATTACTGTACCATTCCTCACAAGTCACGATGCAATTTGTTGATGAAAAGGCATGGGGAAATATCTTGGACAAAATCAGTCGTCACCATGCCCCTTTGAACGAATTGGCCAACTTGCATCAAGGACTGGTGACCGGTGCGAATCAAAGTACAGAGGAGAATGAGCCAAATAAGAAACGAGGCATCTTCGTACTTCAATCAGACAACGACTACGATGCTACAGTTATTCAGCTGCTCAAGAAGGAGGACCCAACAATCCTCAAACCCTTGCGTAAGAATTCTGAAATTAAATCCTTCTCTGTGGAAACGTCTGTCGAACGATATGTGCTGTATTTATATAGAGGATTGGATATTTCTGCAGAGACACACCCCGCATTGATGACACATCTTCAACCATATTATGACCGACTCAAAGACAGGCGAGAGGTCTATAAAGGATCTATCGATTGGTGGTGCCTATCTTGGCCTCGTACCGAAGCCATCTTCTCACCAAACACCATTGTGACCCCATACAGAAGCCCAACGTTTCGATTTGCTCAAAACAAGCATGGTTATCATTATTCATCTGACTGTACGATGATTGTCCCTGATGAAGCAAAGATTCCCCCTTTATACTTACTGGGATATCTGAACTCGACCATATTTGAATGCTGGTATCGACTAAAAGGTAAAAATAAAGGGTCCCTCCTAGAGTTTCTGACCAGCCCACTACAAGAAGTGCCCATCCCACTCTGCCCCCCTCAAGCTGAGAAGGACATCATAGAAATTGTACAATCGATTGAGACTTTGGTCTCAAGTTCCAGTGAACTACCACCTTTATCTGGACACATCAAAGCCATTGATTCCATCTTATTTAGAGCCCTCGACTTATCTCTTTCTGAACAACGACGGCTGTACAAGTATGTGAATCTATTTTCAAAAGTGCCATAAGCAGTGTTGTATTGGTCACGTTGGCAACCAATGCTTGCTACATTAGAAATTCATTCAGCCAAATAATCTTCACAGGCTTTAAACGCATCATTCACAGAACCAATGATCAAGGAATCGGCAAACTCAAAGGAGTTCTCCGACCAAGTTGTGATGAATCTGAGCGTACCGGAATCATTTGGAATCCAAACTTCCACACTGTAATTTTGATAGATTTTGTCTTCCTTTTCCGAATCTGCCAAATCTGGTTGCCACGTCCGACCAGCAACAGCCATTCGACCATCTGACATTTCCACCCAACGCCACACCTTAACGGTCTGATGCTCTGTATCTACAACGATATTTTTTCTTTCTACGTCGTTGTCTGCGGACATCGTGTCACAATCCATCGATGGAAAACACGTCTCTCCATCCAGAATGGTACGAGCGTAATAGGGTGAAGCCGGTTCAATCGGTGTTTGATCAGCCATAACGAACAACCCCACGTGCTCTTCTACAGAAAACGTCGATTGTAAAAACAGACCAACTCCACCAGCGGTCTCGGGACTGTATCCGTGAAGCAACTCCACATCACTGACATCGTCTGTCATCAGTGCCTGAACCCCCTCGAAGGAACGATTGGCAAAATTGGTGTCATCAACAGGATAATCTGCCCCAATGGACTCAAGGTTATCGATACCGGCAGCCAATACAGCGACATCCTCATTGTCCCATTCACGAAACATATACGCGGTTAAAGAGTTCAAATCCGTTGGCGCATCAGCATTCCCGTCTGTAATCTCTACAGAGTCAGCGTCCACGGGGTCTTTACAAGCCAAGGCAAGGGTGAATAACAACATAACAATCTCCACATCGTATAGGGTTGCTCACACTATACTACAACAGCGACCCAAATGTTCAAAATTTCACACCTGCCTGAGTCAAGAGGGCTGCATGAAGGCTCTCATCGTCCTTTTGTCGGTCCCAAAACCAACCGTTGCGCCACTTCCACTCTTTAACCGCACCTTTGTAATTCTCGATGGAGAGGGAGTACTCACACAAACGCTCTATCAATTCCTCTTGTTCAACAAGAGAGGGCAACTCCAAGTTCAGTTCCCTACAGGCGACTTTCAGCAACTCAACAGTCAAAACGCTCACCTGTTCACGATGACCTTCCACCACCTCGCCAACGGATACATCATACACCTGACAAAGCAATCCAAACACGCAGTTCCACAACAACTTCTCCAACATCTCGAGAAGAAACTGAGATTTTGTGACCTCTCGGCAACTCAGATTCAACGCCTTCATCAAATCGATAACATCCGCCGACCGTGGTCCCGTTACTACACTTCGTGCTCCGTCAACAGGTTCGTCCCCTACTCTGGCGACTGCAATGTAGAGTAACACTTGAGTCGAAAAGTCTAAGGCTTGCTGCTCCAACCAAGTCTGAAGCATGCCATTTTGAACAAATATCAAATCTCGTCTTCTTTCGAAGGGCACCCAATCAATGACGGTCTGCAGATCGTCATTTCGAGTACATACTACAATTGGACCGGTCGGTAAGACTGTCTGTTCCCCTCGACGGACAAGAACCACGTCTATACCGTCCCGACCGCCAATTTTTGCAAAGGCTTGACCAATTCTACCGGCACCAACTATTGAAATTTGATTGAACATACTTCCTTCCATACACGTTCTCAGATACAATAAGAATACTAACCCACGGCACACTGGAGACCAAATGAGACTGTTACAGCGTATGCGAACAGGCATCAAACGTCGACTGTATGACAAACTTCACAAGGTGGCAAATCGAATCCACCCTACAAATTCGAGTGGAAACAACACGTCCAAAATGTAACCCATTCAAAATTTTCTTCGCAGGTTGTACATGTTTACACTTCTTTCCTCTATATGGCTTGCTTGCTCAGATACCCCTGTTAAAGCCACCAACAGCCCTCCCGAGATCACCATCAGTTCACATGGTGACAACAGTATTTTCAATGATGGTGAGTCCGTTATTTTTCGAGCAGAAGTCTCAGATATCGATGAACGTTCTGAAAATCTTCGGACCTCTTGGTACATCAACAATACCCTTGCATGTGACTGGACCAATGCCGATGAGAATGGCAATGCTGAGTGTCCTGTAACAATGACAATGGGCATCACTCAAGTTAGTGCCACGGTTAAAGATTCAGATGCAGCTGCAGCGATGGCCATGTTGACTGTACAGGTAGGACCAACGAACACGGATACAGGAATACCAAACGATACCGGTGACTTGGATGATACGCAAACCACTAGCAATCTCCCGCCCGTCGTATTCATTGTCACCCCTGAGAACGGAGATACCTTTCAAGAGAATGAACCAATTGACTTTAGAGGACTGACCTATGATTATCAAGATGCAACCGACACGTTGGCAGTCGAATGGTCCTCT
>CAJWHX010000297.1 GCA_913040875.1 uncultured Pseudomonadota bacterium
TAAGGGCATCAAACTGCGATGGAGTTCCCGAGACCATCTCATCAGGGTTGCTACGAATGGCAACGATCCTTGGTTTATCGACGATATATTCAGTGGCCAGATAGCGTGGGGCTTCTGAGAAGAGACCTCGAAAGCAGCCAGTTGAGCCAATCGAAAGTCCCAGAAACAGTAGATAATGTGTTGATGAACGATGAGAACTTCGTATTAGTAGGTTGCCTCGAGACCAAGTGTCGGAATGATCGGTAGGGATGCAATATCCACCAATTCACTGTAGTCATAATTGTAGGTGGCAATGAAGGGGTTGGCACGTGAAGTGGCGTTATAGACATCCAAATAGAGCATCCAATCCACCCATTTTCGAGACCAAACCTTCTGTGCTCGCACATCCAATCGAAAGAAGGCAGGGTATCGTTCAGAGTTCAAATCTCCTCGAGTTGCGGTGAAGTATTGCTCTCTGGGAACGTATACCCCATAAAATGGCGTGAATGGTTGACCACTGGTGGTCTGAACTCTTGCTGAGACTTCCCAATCTTTACCGAGTTCATAAGCCCCGACCGCCGTAAAGGAAATCGGCATGTCGTAGTCACTGGGAAAGAGTCGCCCATTTTCATCTAGACGCATCGCTTTGGAGAGTGTGACTGAAATCCAGCCCCACCACGGTTGATCGGAGGGGCGATAACGAAACAATCCTTCCCAACCATAGGCGAGTCCTTGCACACCCAAATAGTAGGGCTGAAGTTCTGTGGTAACGGTGTCCCCATCGTTGTAGGTGTCCACCTCTAAGTCTCGAACCACCAGATCTTGCATCCATCCACCAAATATTGATGAATCGATGTGGAGTCCACCGGTCAGATTGGTCTCCATTCCCACTGAACTTTGCCAAGCCTTCATGATCGCGAGGTCAGGATTGCCGATCCCCTGAGCGTATCTTTCTAGGGGAGGCAGTTGTGTATAGCGACCGACGGCGCCTTTCAAAAGAATATCGTCGGGCATTTGGCGACGGACGGATAGTCTTGGTTCTGGTTGGAAGGTGGTTTGATCATCCCAGCTGTATGCGGCCCCTCGAAGTCCCAATCCGACATACCAGAGTTCGCTTTGCCATTGCGGTTCGACCCACATCGAAGCGACCATCTGTTGATCCTCCGTTCGAATCTCGACCACATCGTCATAGTCTTCTACATTAAACGTTTCTTGGAAGTCTTCGGCTTCAAACCAACGGTGGGTGAATTGTCCTCCGGCAACGATGGCAGATCCTGCCCCCCATTCGGGCATGAGCCATCTGTCGGATCGTCTGACAACCACACTGGGTCCACCAACACGTCCACGATAGGGCCCTTGTCTGGAGAGCCACCAAGCCCCGAGGAGGTTTTGCTGTGATTCTGTGCCGCCAGCGATCCAAGTTTGGTGAGAGTGCCGACCGTCGTTGTGACGCCATAAGAGGCGTGTCCTCCAAAATTGGTTGTCGATCCAATGCTCGGGATTGTAAGACAAATCTGCATCTTCCCACGCCAATGGATCAGGTTCACCATCTCCATCTAGGTCATAGCGTCCTTCGGAAAAGTAGAGGGTGTCCCGCGAGGCCAAATAGAGGATGCTCAGTTCATCGCTGCTGGAGAGCTTATATCGAAGATCTGCAAACTGATCCCAGTATTGTGGGGCTATATAGGCTGCTTCGTATCCTTGCCCACCGGCGCGCTTAACAGCGATTTTGCTGGCTGTGGAAATCAATCCACCCACCCATGAATAGCGCCCAGCTGCTCTCAGAGTCCACTGGTCATTGATCTTTTGTTCCAGAGCGAGTCCACCGTCTAAGAAATCCACCCGCATGTTGACCTTTGTACCCTCTGTTGGTGTCGTATTGGTCCTTACATTGACAACGGCTTGGGTGACTTCACCGTAGTTCGATGGCATCCCACCCGGAAAGAACTCAATGTCGTCGATGAAGGAGGGGATGATGACCGAGCGTCCAACCATCGTGTGGAACATGTAAGGTACAGGCATACCATCTACGAAGAATCCCGTGTTGATCCCTTCCGCTCCGCGAACAACGATCGCACCCTCAGCAATGTTTGGACGAGCCACTCCCGGTAAACTTTGCAACGCACGAACGGGATCACCAAAGGTGCCAGGAACGCGTTTGAGCTCTTCACTAGTGACGACGTGTCTTGTGATGGCGGCTGTTTGCTGTTCATCCTCAACGATTAGAAAAGAGGGAGACTCCAATCGAATTCGAACGGTGGTTCCGTTTGAATTGTCGATGGTGAGTGGAATCGCCTTCTTGCCATACTCTTCGTGAAAGACTTGAATGGTGTTGCTACCTGTGTTGCAGTCCAACGTGCTGCGGCCCTTCGCATCGGTAATGCGTTTTGTTGTCAGAGAATTATCACAATGTACCGACGCATATTGAATGGTCTTTCCCGTCGTGGCATCGACAACTGTAACGTTGACGGGCGCTGCGAAGACTGTTGTGGTGAACAAAAATAGCATGTTCTACCATAGCACGTATAACTGTTCGTTGAATGTTCGTATAGATTTCAAAGTGAAGTTCTTGAACACAATAAGCATGTGTCTCTCAACAATGTATTTGTAATTGGAGTGAGATTATGCTGCAGAAATAGAGTGCCGACAGATTGAAATATGATCGAACTGATCAGCGACAATCGAGAAACCAAAGGGCACGAGCTGTCTGTCTGGGTCGTAGTAGACATAGTATCCATGTACATCGATCATCTTCGAATGAACCTGCTGTAGGATCATGATCGATTCTACATCCATATATGTTCGAACGATGTCAGCTGAGATGAGGAATGCAGCCAACGTTTTCAAAGGGATGTGTATGTTAATGGAGCCCAACACTTTTGGTCGTAAGTATGGTAGGTCATCGATAAAAACGCATTCATAGGGACTGAACAATCGATTGTTTAAAAAGGCTCCACCGTCGTCATAGTATAAAAGGTGTTCTTCACCGGAACGGAACATACAGGTTGTCTGCGCGACTCGAGATCCTTTGGTGGGTGAAGAACAGGGGATGTACGTTGGAAAACTACGGTTGGATAAGCCCTGTCGCTTGAGTTCCCACTGTATCGAATCGGCTTGGTGTCTTTTCAGCTTCATTGTTCTCTCCAAGGTGTACTATTTTCCTCGACTCTATTTTCAACAACTTGATACAAAGATACTTCAAATTAAATTTTTCCGTTCTGACTTGGTTTGAGATACACTGTTCTATCGCTCAAATCTTGTATACAGCTGATTAGGAGAGAGGATGTTGTTCTTTGTTGCTCTGGCTTGCACCGCAACCAACCCATCTGCGTATGGCAATGGAAAATATGATACGGCTTCAGAGCCATCGTCAGAGGTGGTAGACACTGGAAGTACGACCGATACAGAAGATACTGATAATGTCGATGATACGACGGATACGACTGATACGACCGACACACAGGACACTGAAGACCCCGTAGATCCAAATGCCATCGAGATCTTTGGAGGACATTTAGACAATCAAGGCAACGAGCATTATTTTGGTAATACAGCGTACTCTGTCGATTATGGTGGCGGGGAAACCTACACCTACACGTATGTGCAGTTTAGTAATCCACAGCGTTGGTTGGTTACGCAGAATGGAGCCGATACATTTGATGAGGCAGGGTACTTCAGTCGGTTTGATTGGAATGTTGATGGTACAGGGAATGTCTGGCTTTGTCAGACTACAGCGTATGCGGAGACGGCTGTTGCTGCCCAGAATACCCCCGCGGCAAATGCCTTCAATACAACATCGGGTTGTAACGGTGGTCCTTGGATTGAATTGTAAACCGGATATACGAATAATAATGAATAGCGGATTGGATGGTTTGCACAGATGAGTTTGGAATTTGATTTCCCATTGTTTCTATCACCAGAAGACTTGGATGCTCTTTTACAAAAGGGGTGGTTTCGAATGCGTGAAAACGTGTTTACAACTCATTACTACATTCGAAATGCAGATCTATTGTCCACCGTATGGCTACGTTCTTTACTGACCGACTATCGATTCAGTAAATCGCAACGTAAGCATCTTCGAAACTTGCACAGGCGTTACGATATCCGCTTTGCTCCGCTGCAGTTGACTTCAGAGCATGAGGCCTTGTATCAGCGTTATCTGAGCGTAGCGAAGGGAGACCGGTCGGCTTCTGTAGAAGGAGTGCTGGGTGATGTTGAGAGCGTTGTCTTTCAATCCCAGATGCTGGAAGTTCGAGATCTACAAGACAACAATCGATTGATTGCGATGAGCATTTTTGATCTCGGGGGTACGGCAATACAATCCATTGTTGGGATGTATGAACCAGAATACAATCATGAGTCTTTGGGCGTATACACCATGCTTCTAGAAGTGGAATGGGCGATAAGTCAAGGCTATGAACTGTATTACATCGGTTACTTCACACCCGGATTTTCCACATTTGATTACAAGCTACGGTTGCAAAATATTCAGTTCTTCAATCCCGATAGTCAGCGGTGGTTCGCCATTGATCAACTCAACACAGAGTTACTGTGGTCAAGTCAGCATGTACAGCGACTCAAAAAGGTCCAAGAGTATCTTACGTCTCATGGGCTGGAGAGTACAATTCGACTGAACGTCTTTTATGATACCATCATTTTACATGCGCTGGGAGAGACCTACCTGGATGAACCAATATTTCTGGATATGCGCTTGCAGCCCAATCTTCGAATGGGTCACCTGTGTTACTTTTCGATTCAGGACCAAGCGTATAAACTGTATTTGGTCGATTATGAGGCGCGTCACACGACCAACAGTCG
>CAJWHX010000298.1 GCA_913040875.1 uncultured Pseudomonadota bacterium
TCCGTTGAACTTTTGAAGTGTACTGGCATCGGATGTATTGATGTTGACAGAGCCTGAACCACCACCAGATGAGGTGGCATTTGCATTTGTGCTAGCACCGACAACTGGTTCTTCACCCTCAGCAACAATACAGTCTGGTTTGATTTTTTCGAGTGTTGCCGGTCCAATCCCTTTGACTTTGGTGAGGTCATCACAAGAAGCAAAGTCACCATTGGTTGTTCTGTAGTCGATGATCTTTTGGGCTGTACTGGGACCAACGCCATTAAACTGTGTCAATGTGTTCGCATCCGCTGTATTGACGTTGACAGCAGCCTCTGCTTGAGACAAGCCAAATAACAGTGTTGCGCCGAGAATACTTAGAAATCGCATGATGACCTCGTGTGTTTGGTGCCACAATTGTGACGTGGGTTTATAAATCAAAAGGGTTGCCCGATGTTGGCTGAGGAGTTCGGGACTTCAAGCGTTCTATTCGTGCCTTTGCCTCATCGAGTTCACCTTCTTTGACTGTGGCTTCGGACCGTATGGAAAAGGCGTCACCTTCCGACAGTTCTGGTGCTAGTGCATGAGGGACTTCGAGAGTCTCATTGGTTTCTTGGTTGATGACAACCATGGTGTCCCCTTCAATTCGATCAACAATGTGTATGGTATTCATAAGATTGCCCGTATAAATGTTATTGACTGATGACGTAGGCTTCAGCAGCAATCTTCTCGACAGTCTTTGGACCCACCCCACTCACATTGACGACATCTTGAATGCTTCTAAATGGACCGTGTTCTGTGCGATAAGCGATGATGGCAGTTGCTTTGCTGGGACCAATTCCACTGATGCTTTCAAGCTGAGATTGACTCGCAGTGTTGATGTCAAATTTTCCTGTGGCATCTGTGATGACTGTTGTGTCTGTGGTGACATGGGATATTTTTTTGATTTTTCCAGCGTCGACTTTGTGTACAACGGCCTCTTTCTTTGTTTCAACTTGGAGATTTTTTCCATCGGAGGTAATGGTTACTGTCCCCATTGTGTCCGTTCGATAGATTTCTGCGCCAGTGCGCTCAAGTCTTTCCATGGCTTCTGGACCAGGATGACCGTACCGATTGTTTTCACCCAGTGAGATGACGGCAATCTTGGGTTCTACTGCATTTAAGAAATGAGTGGTAGAAGAGTGATTGGACCCATGGTGAGCTACTTTGAGAACCTGACAGGTACCGATGTCTTGGCGAACCAGCTGATCTTCGGTTGGCTCTTCGGCATCTCCAGTAAATAGAAAACAATTGTCGCCGTGCATCATTCGAATCACAACAGAATTGGAATTCAAGTCAGACCGAGTATTGCGTAAGAAAGAATTTTGTGGATGGATGATCTGTAGCTTGACTTCTTTACCCAGATTGAACTCTTGATCCCGTTTGCCTTCGATGTATCGAATTTCCTTTTGTTCCACCAGAGCCATGACCTTTTCATAGGTTTTGGTGGTGTGGGGTAGACCATTGTCTAGGTATACTTTAACTGGAATCGACTCAAAAACCTCGTCTATTCCACCAATGTGATCGGCATGGGCATGGGTACCAACCACCATATTTAACTCTTCAATTCCTCTAGCGCGGAGTAATGGGACAACATCGACGCTTCCTGTACCTCCGTCAATCAAAACGGACTTTCCTTCCGGCGATCGGATTAGAATGGAGTCTCCTTGTCCAACATCGAGAACATCTACGGTTACCGTACCGGCGATTGCCGTCATCAATAGACACCACAGTGCTAACATAGTTGCTCCTTATCTTTAGATTGCCTTACTTTCGAGTAAAAGAGGGATTACTCACCAATGTTGGAGAACCAGACGGTCTCCGTCGTGAAATTGTAGGTTGCTGCATAGACAGCTCCGTTAATCTGAATGAGTTCATTGTGGAAGCCCAAGGCTCCATCACCATCAACCCCACCCAAGGTTTGTGTATTCCAAGAGTCACCATTTTGTGTTGCAATTAAGATATCGTTGTTGTACGAATCTTGATACGCGACCACCAATCCATTTTGAGAGCCTACAATAGCGGTGTCCGCCCCGACCATTTTGCCCTGATCAACGACACTTCTAGTCCAAGACCCAGGAGATCCAGAAGCAACCTTTACAGCATTTCCGGTGACGTCTTGATAAGCGATATGGACGATGCCATCTACGACAGCGATTGATGTCCAGCGTCCGACATCTCCGTCTGCATCGACAACTTCGATGGCGTAATTACCAGGAAGACCACTTGCAAGCATAAGGTTCGCACCCGCGGCATCGTAATAAGCGATGTATTCAAACCCATCTACGATGGCGATACTGGCGAACTTACCGGTATCGGCAGGAAGGGGGCCGGATTCGTCTTCTGAATCTTCACCCGCGTCAATAGACTCTCCACTGAAGGTGGCACCGTCCCAATGGGCGACGCGAAGTTCTCCGCGCCCTTGGTCATAATGTGCAACAACCGGATATCCTTGAGAATCGAGTGCCATGGCGCTAAAGAGTCCGGCATCTGGAGTGCCACCACTTCCGTTGTCTGCCACGCCAAGTGTCCACTCGCCGGCGTCACTGGTGCGCATTCCATATCGGAGTGTCTTTAGACTTGCGTCGTAATAGGCAACCCACGTTGTCCCAGCATCGTCGATGGCAACAGAAGCATAGGCTCCGCGGTCTCCTTGGTCGAGTCCTTGTTCGTTGGGGTAGCCATCAATTTCTTCATGTGACCAGCTGACAGAGTCACCATTGAGTGTGCCTGTAGCCAACCCAATAGCGCCATGTGTGATGTCGTAATAAGCAATGACAGGGTTACCATTTGGCGTTTGATCCATGTCGAGCCACTTACCCCAGTTGTTTGAAAAAACTACAATTTCACCTGTATCGATATCTTGTACCTTTGTTTCTTGGCACCCTTTACAGGCAATGAACTGTCCTAACGTCAGCATCCACAGTGCAAACATACGCATCTCCATATAATGATATACAGTCAGTGTATCTTATTTCATTTCGACTTGAACAGTCAAATCAGGATTCTTACACGTTTGACAGGGATATCATCCTTCGTTAGTTAAATTTTCGCGTGTGCCCTCGTAGCTCAGTGGATAGAGCAACCGTTTCCTAAACTGTAGGTCGAAGGTTCAATTCCTTTCGAGGGCACTCTTTTTTACTGGGATGTATTCCGTGAGAGTAGAACCCGGTATATAGCGCTCGTACAGGACCTGAGTTACTGTCATTGTATTCTTTGAAAAGTGCTATTGTATGAAGAAATTCAATGGTTGAAGTGAGGAGATGAGTATGAGTGACGTGATAGATGCATGGGACACATTGATCAAAATACAAGCAGAGCAGTCGTTGTCTAGTGAAAATGTTCACAAGATAGAGACGCTCTTATCTTCAAACGATATTGAAGATATTCGCAACGGCATGACAGTATTGACAACGTTGAGTTCAGCCCATTTGTGTCGCTATCTGAAATTGGTGGATCATGGTGTTGACCAATCGATACAGCTGAATACGAGACCCGATTGGTCGAATGTATCAAAATTGGCAACCGTTATGATGGAGAATATCAAAGAACAGTGCGCTCAGAAAGGAGAACTGGGAGCGTTGTGGACCACACTGAATGAAAAGGGTGCATTTGACATGTTGAAATTTCGGGCACTTGACGACACGGCCGAGGGAGAGTCTGACAAAGAACTTTGCGTTCGTATCTCAAAAGAAATGGTGCGTGTACCTGCAGGTTCGTTCATGATGGGGGCCTTGGCAGATGATGAACATGCTGAAGAGGATGAAAAACCACGTCACAAGGTCACATTGACTCGAGATCTATTGGTTTGTAAGTATCCAGTGACCAATGGATGGTACTGTGCTGTGAAAGATTTTTGGACTGCCGACTTTAAGCGTCCCAACAGCCCGGTCACCCAATTATTGTGGTTTAAGATGATTCAATTTTGCAATGAGTGCTCTCGTTTGGAAGGTCTTGAACCGGTCTATGTGATTGAAGACGTTGGTGAAGATAAAAGTTTTGATGAGGACTTGGATAAAAATGGATATCGAGTTCCAACGGAAGCAGAGTGGGAGTACTTGGCAAGGGGAGGCGAAGAACATCTGTATGCAGGGAGCAATGATATTGATGAGGTCGTATACTCTCATCTTGATTCGCCTGAGATGTATCAGGTGGTCAACCCCAACTTCATCAACTGTAAAGAACCGAAACCTTTCCCAGTTGGGCTGAGGAAACCGAATGGTTTTGGTCTGTATGATATGACTGGAAATGTGAGGGAGTTGTGCTGGGATTTTTGGTCCTACCAAACTCATCAATATACTTCTGAGGCTGTTACAGATCCAACCACGGGGATCGATGAGCAGGGTTCACCCATATACAGAGGTGGTGATTACTGGTGTCATCCAAAAGACCTTCGTGTTTCAAAACGAAAAAAACGCAGTCTGCAGATTTACCACACCAGCGACCATGTAGGTTTTCGACTTGTGCGAACCATACCCAAATCAACATAGCGGATAAAGGTCAGACGAGGGTTCTGTAGAGTGCTTAGTCCTTGTTGACATCCAATTGGGCTTTGATGTCTTGTAAGTCTTGCTTGAGAGTTTGGTTCTCTTCTTCCAGCTTCTCAATACGCTTTGTCAGAGCAGAACTCGGTGCACTTGCGGCACCTTTTTGGCACGATTTGACCGCACGGGTGATGTCCGGGGCATTTTGAACAGGAATGCGAGTCCGTATGGCTTCTAAGTCTCCAATCGAATTTCCTTTACCGAGCATCTTCAATCCATTTACAGCGCAAA
>CAJWHX010000299.1 GCA_913040875.1 uncultured Pseudomonadota bacterium
TTTTCAACATTATTTGATGTTTTTAAATGGGTAGGACTTCATTTTAGTGAACAATAACGTATTGTATTGTCTGGACGAGTATTTGTTGTGTTTCAACTATACAGTCGATAAAATTATCGAAAGTTGTTCGGTTCCGCCCTCGTGCATAAGGCTTGAATCAATGGTATTAAAACTGTCGTCGAGATTTCACAACAATATGAGACCCCAACAGCCTCCAAATCAGTTACTTGGCTGGCAAGAGTAACTGGAGGTACTATGTCTGAACAATCACCCCTCATTCTTTCCGGAAAGACTGTTGCCAAGGCTACACTGATGCGAACCCGTCAGGAGGTTCAAGCGATGCTCGCTCAAGGTCATGAGATCGGCTTGTGCGTGGTTCAAATAGGTAGGTGTGCAGCCTCTTCAATTTATGTGAATCGCAAAGAGGCACGGGCTAAGAAACTTGGGTTTATTTCCACAACGCTTCGATTGCCAGAAGATGTTTCTGAAGAGGCGTTGCTCGAACAGATTGATGCTCTAAATGCCAATGATGGTGTGCACGGTATTTTGATTCAGCTTCCGTTGCCGAAGCACATGAATGAACAACGCGTGCTAGATCGATTGGACCCCAAGAAAGACGTCGACGGTTTCCATCCTATCAATTCTGGATTGCTGTCACAGGGTCGCGGGACGTTGATTCCTTGTACTCCGAAGGGGGTGATGACGATGCTCGAGCATTACGAGATAGCATTGTCTGGAAAACATGCGGTTGTGGTTGGGCGTTCAAATATTGTAGGACGACCGATGGCACAGCTCTTGGAAAAGAGCAACTGCACGGTGACCATTTGTCACTCGAGAACCACAAATCTAGAGGCTCATTTAGCGATGGCGGATATCGTTGTGGCTGCTGTTGGGATTCCAAAAATGATTCAAGGAGAATGGCTTAAAGAGGGTGCTGTAGTGATCGATGTTGGGATCAATCGGTTGGAAGATGGGACGATTTGCGGAGACGTAGACTTTGAATCTGCTTCGAAAGTTGCCTCAGCGATTACACCTGTTCCTGGTGGTGTTGGACCGATGACCATTGCTACGTTGATGGAAAATACATTGCGGGCAGCACAAGCGTAGTTTCATGTGCCACTCCATTCATACTGGGTTACAAATAATTTTCTAATTCAGGAGGATGGGATGACTCAAGCAGATTTAAAACGCACGGTTTTCTTTGATGCCCACGTGGCATCTGGTGCGAAGATGGTGGACTTTGGTGGATGGGAGATGCCCATTCAATATGCTGGCCTCAGTAAAGAGCACCTAAATACGCGTAGCAATGTGGGACTATTTGATGTGTCTCATATGGGAGAAGTTTGGATTGAAGGACCGGATGCAATTGCCGCAGTGAAGCGTTGGGTGACATCTTCTGTCGACTTGGTGGATGGTCAGGCCCAATACAGTCTGTTGTGCAATGAGTCGGGGGGAATTGTAGACGACATCATTTTGTATCGATTTTCAGACACCAAGATTTTATTTTGCATCAATGCTGCCAATCGTCAAAAAGATTTCCAGTGGCTTGTGGATACAAAGCATCCAGAGCACGATGTGACGCTCACGAATGCTTCTGATGCGTACGCACAAGTTGCTATTCAAGGGCGTCAGGCACAAAACACTCTTTCCAAACTGACAGACATCGCGCTGTCTGATATCAAGTATTATCATTTTGCGATTGGTACAGTAGGCGGAATTGAAAATTGCATCGTGGCTCGAACTGGGTACACCGGCGAAGACGGGTTTGAAGTATTCTTGCCAGTCGAAGGCAATCTAGAGACTGTGGAAGGTTTCTGGGACGTTGTGTTGACGGCGGGAGAAGAGTTTGAGATTCAGCCTGTGGGGTTGGGTGCGCGAGACACACTTCGGTTGGAGGCGCGTATGAATCTCTATGGAAATGAAATGAATGATTCGACCAAACCTCATGAGGCTGGAGTTGCTTGGACTGTCGCCAAAGGGAAAGAAGGATTTATCGGATGTGAGCCGATGGTGGCTCATAAAAAAGATGAATGGAAGTTTCGTTTGGTCGGGCTTGAAGTGGACAAACGCATTGCTCGATCGCACTCAGCAGTGGAAGTCGATGGTGAGGAGATCGGTGAGGTGACTTCTGGAACAAAGTCTCCATTGACTGGAAAGAATATAGCCCTAGCACGAATCGAAAAGCGATTTGCACGCCCGGGTACCATGGTGGATGTTGATATCCGCGGAAAAAAAGCCACGGCGACGGTTGTGAAAGGTGCTTTTTTCACCAGAGATTATTAATCAATAGAATACCCACTGCTAATTTAGATAGAGGAGCGATCATGTCTACTGCTGGTTTGAAATTTACTGAATCTCATGAATGGGTTCGTATGGAAGGTGAAGTTGCCGTTATTGGAATTACGGATTTTGCCCAAAGCGAACTTGGCGACGTTGTGTATGTTGACTTTCCAGATGTAGAAGACGATGTTGAACAAGGGGAAGAATTTGGAGAAATTGAGTCCAACAAAGCCGTCAGTGACCTTAAGTCCCCAGTCACTGGGTCAGTCTTGGAAGTCAATGAGGAACTGGTAGATTTCTCTGGTGATGAGCATCCAGTCAATGTAGATCCCTACAATACCGGTTGGCTGATAAAAGTCCAAGTGTCTGAGGCATCTGAACTCGACAATTTAATGGACGAAGAAGGCTACAAAGCATTCTTGGGTTGATACCGTCATAGACAGCACCACAAAATAGGAATCGCCTCCTATGTGTTGCGTTTGCCCAACTCATATTGCTCAGTCAAAGTAAACTTTACCTTTGGGTAAGAAGTATACGATGACCATTCGACCATTACGGACGGTGGGTTTGTGCCAAGATTCAGGTTGTTTAACCACCCAGCCTTCTGAAACACCATCAAAGGAGGTGCTTCCTGCTCCAGTATTCTCGGTTGCGAAACACAAATTGATTTCGCCAAGTGGATGAACGTGTCCGGGACCGACTCCAGTCATATCCACTATATCAATACGAAATCCGTAGTCATTCTTCTTTTGATGAAGTAGATTTCCAAACCGCAGACTTTTAGGACCGCGCAACCGTATAGATCCATCACTCACAGAGTTCAAGCACCATGCTTTAATGGATTGGACTAAAGCTGACGACAATGGGAACCTTTTAGAGAGCGTATATTGCAGCTGTGTATCGACAGTTTGAGTTTGTAGAAACGATAGAATGGGCGCAAAGGTTTCGATGGGTGTTGACATGATTGCTCCAACAAAAATAGGATTGGATGTTTGTAACGCACCCAATCCCAATCTTCAATGGCATTCAGAAGGCTTACACCGCGTGTAAATACTCACTGCTGGTCTGGAGTTTTCGGAGGGCTTTGATCTCAATCTGTCGAATCCGCTCACGGGTCAAGAAAAATCTGGCTCCAATTTCTTCTAAGGAGTATTGAGTCGGTTCGCCAATTCCGTATCGCATACGGAGAACCTTCTCTTCACGCGGGGACAATTCAGCCAATGCAGCGGAGACCTGTTCTCGCAGTGTAGTGTTGTCCAATACGGCTTCCGGCGAAGGGAGTGAATCATCTTCGATAAACGATGCGAATGTTGAGTCTGTGTCATCACCAACAGGTGTATCCAAAGACATGGGTTCTTTAACCAGCAGCATGATCTCCTCAACTTTTGTAACCTCCATTTGCAATTGCTCTGCAATCTCAGTAGAAGTCGGGTCACGACCCAGTTTTTGGTATAGATCACGCTGGGTGTAGTGGATTTTATTGACCAACTCGAGCTTGTATATCGGGACTCGAATGGTCCGAGTTTGGCTCTCGATGGCTCGTACAATACTTTGACGTATCCACCATGAGGCGTATGTACTGAACTTGAATCCACGTGTCCAGTCGAACTTTTCACAGGCGCGAATCAAACCAATATTGCCTTCTTGAACCAGATCTGGGAGTGGCATACCTCGATAAGAATACTGCTTGGCAATGGAAACAACGAGTCGGAGGTTTGCAGTAATTAATGTTTGCTTTGCAATTTCAGCATCATTACCTTGTTCGGCAATTCGTCTTGCGACTTCGATTTCGTCTTCTCTAGATAGCAATGGAATGCTCCCCATCTTTTGCAAGTATATATTAAACAGCTCATTGGAATCAAAGTTGTCTGTAGCCATATTTTCCTCTCATTGTGGGGTGGAAGATAGATTGAGAGCACTGGGATAAGTACAATGAACAACATGCAAAAGTCATTCCAAATCTCCCGAACATTTTTCACTTCCATTATAAATGTAACGAAGTGTCACTGGTTTTTCGGATAATTTATGGTTAGTTTGAAAGGATTTTTTAATTTTCCCATAATTGATTTCGATAGGTAGATGTTCAATTGGGAGGATCTATGACACAAATGTCTGTTCATTCTTATATGGAAGGTTACATTGTCAAGCGGGGTGAACCGTCCAATCAGCAAACAAAAAAATCTATGTGGAGAGCTAGATGTTGAACGCAGAGCTATTATCAGCCGGTGGTCCAATTGTGTATCCACTTGTGCTGTGTTCCTTGGTTGCATTGACACTCATAATTGAGAGGTTGATCGCATTGAGACCGGTCAACATAGTAACTCCGGAACAGTGTACAATGGTTCGGCACTTCATTGAACAGAAGGATGTTGCTGGTCTGGAAGGAGCTAAAGAAGAAGTAGAAGAAATTGTTGACTTTCTAAAAAATCCAAAAAAATACACTGCATTGGGCGGTAAAATACCAAGAGGAGCACTTCTTGTTGGCCCTCCTGGAACAGGTAAAACCTTGTTAG
>CAJWHX010000300.1 GCA_913040875.1 uncultured Pseudomonadota bacterium
AAGGTGATTCCATGTTCCTTGACTAGGAGATGGTCGGGGAGTTCATCTCCTAGTAATGTTGTTCCTCCTTTCCGTCCATCGACATTACGAACTCCAAATTTACGATAAATGCGGGTGATATTTGGCAACTTACCTAAAATGTCGACGATCTGCGTCAGATAGGGTAGCCAACACTTAGAGTAGAGTCGCAACACGACTGTTGAGTCATATACATCGGCAATGATGCCGCTGAGACCATCACCTTCACCATTGAGCAGTCGAAAACAGTTGGTATCTTGCGGACCAAATCTGGTCCGCAATTCATGGGCTTGATGAATCCGTTGCTCAAGGATTGTCCGGATCTGTCTTGGAGATCGTCCCAAGACCCGTACAGAAATGTCACCTGAGTCCGCAAGGCCAAATGCGACCCCTTTGTTTTTACCATCGACCAACAATACTAAATCTCCATCATTTAATGAGTGATCGAAATCTGTTCGGAAAATCCAAGGTGGTAACGAGCGGAGCTTTTGTTCAAGTCGCTTTGGTAGGCTCATCTTTTGGATCATGTGTACAGCTCCTTTTAAGCAATTGGATATGCAGCCCTCATCTATGTGGTTTGATACAAAAATACAACTGAAATATTAATGCTGAGAATGAGTGTTGTCCGTTCGTCACGTTACATTGATTGAATGATTTTGGTGGCCTCTTGCGGAGTAATCAGTTCCCCATTCTGCTCAAATGTGAAAGTGAATCGGCATCCTTCTCTATAACGATTGCAGCCCCAGGCTGCGCGCCCCTGTATCAATCGACCCTGAGCGCACTGTGGACATGTCATTCCTACCGGATAACTCATTTCAGGTAAGGCACTGGGAGCGACTTTTGATTTTGAAGGGGCTCGAGCAGGTTTTGCATTCGGTTGTGGGTTGTTGAAATCGAATACCACTTTGTTGTTGTCTCCAAGTCTCAGAGCCGCCGAGAACTCTTTTCCAGTACGTTGAGATTTAAAGCCTTTCACCACTTTTGTTTTGCCATTTTTTAGCAATTCTTTAATCATCGTTTGCGAGATTGTACGGGTCGATATCTTCCCGTAAACAATGAAGGAGCATGCGCGTCCTCTATCACATTTAAATACAGTTCGTTGCTTGCGAACAGGTGCACCACATACTGGGCAGTCTCCCAAAGATTTTTGGTCGGTATTGACAATGATTTCAGGTTTGGGGGGATTGGCTGTTTTGATTTGTTCCACGATCGATTGTAGATTGCGAGCCACATCAGCCATGAAAGCCTCTCGCGTATCTGTTCCATCAGCCATATTGCTAAGACGAGACTCCCATCTTCCAGTCAATAGTGCACTCTTTAGCTCTTCAACAGGAACGGACTCAATGAGACTCTTTCCTCTAGTGGTTGCATGCAGATTCTTCTTTTTTCGTTCGATGTATTTGCGTCGGATTAAATTTTCGATGATACTCGCTCGTGTCGCAGGAGTACCGAGTCCGGCTCCTTTCATAGCTCTCTTGAGTTCATCGTCTTCAAGATCGCGACCGGCCTTTTCCATAGACCCGAGTAGACTGGCTTCTGTAAAATGATTGGGTGGTCTCGTTTTCCCCTCAACCGTTTTTGAACTGATCGTGAGTGTAGCGTCTCCCTTTGTGAGATCTGGCAACAAAGAATCGGTGTGTTTTGATGGTGGATCGATCACTTGCCATCCTGCAGATACACAGACCTTTCCTTTGGAACGAAATTGCAATGGGGATTGAATACCATTTGGCAGGACGTTTGTTGAATCGGCAGTGATATCGACGATTATTTGACTGAGATCAAACAAGGCATCTTCGCTGAATGCAGCCAAGAATCGTCGAGCAACCAAGTCATATATCTTCTTTTCTTCCGGCTTTAGCCGACCAGTGAGGGGGCTTTTGCTGGTTGGGATGATGGCGTGGTGATCGCCAACTTCTTTTGAGTTGAAGATTCTTTTGTGGGTTCGTAGCTTTGCACTTTGAATCGCTGTACTGCTTGCGGTATATGGACCAACTGCTTTCAATGCCTGTAAAATGGATGGGATTGAACCTTTAATATCTGGAGTCAAATATCGAGAGTCTGTTCTTGGATAGGTGAGAAGCTTATGGGTTTCATAAAGCGACTGAGCCAAATCCAATGTTTGTTTTGCGGTGAAGCCATATCGTTGATTTGCTCTTTGCTGGAGACTGTTCAAATCATACAATAGAGGTGTTTTCTCGACACTTCTCTTACGCGTCGCTTTACTGACGGTACCAGTTTTATTGAGTACCAGATCTCTGATCTGCTCGGCCTCAGATTTGTTGAACAGTCTTTCGGCTAGACTGGCATCTTTCTTTTTGTCAGTGTTTTTGTCTGTTGAATCAGTGGATGGACGTTTCGCTAGCGAATTTTGAAAGAAGGTACCCACCCATTGAATCTCAGAGTCGTCCTTTTTAAATGTGGCGTGAATCTTCCAGAATGTTTCTGGGTTGAAATCTGCAATCTGCTTGTCTCTGTCAACAATTAAGGCCAGTGTAGGGGTCTGTACACGCCCAACACTGAGTAATTGATCACCACCACCACTTCGTGCTAGACAGGTCATAGCTCGTGTGGCGTTGAGTCCCACCAGCCAATCTGCTTCCGAGCGACAACGAGCAGCATCGGCAAGAGCCTCAAAATCAGCACCCGATCGTAAATTTTTCCATCCTTGAACAATGGCAGAATCTTCCAGCGAAGAAATCCACAAGCGTTCAATGGGCTTGGTACATTTCGCATATTGATACGCGTATCTAAATATGAGTTCACCCTCGCGACCAGCGTCACAAGCATTGACGACTGTATCGATATCGGAACTTTTTAATAGCCGTTCAACTTGTGTCCAGTGCTCCTTCACATCCTTTTTAATGTTGAGTTTAAATGCAGAAGGGACCATCGGAAGCATCTCTATTTTCCATTGCTTCCATTCAGGGTGGTATTGTTCTGGCATTTTTAACTCACACATGTGCCCGAAGCACCATGTAATTCGAAGGCCCTTGCCTTCAAAATATGAGGAGTACTTTTTGGTGACACCCAATACTCGTGCGATATCTCTGGCTACTTGTGGCTTTTCAGTAATGACTAACTTCATGTTTTCTCACAGTAATTTTGACCAGTGTAATTGTCGACTGATGTCATGACAAACAAAATCCTTGAATTCGGACAGAAATAGGATGCCGTCAATGACATTGAATTTCCCTGAGTATATTGCTAAGGTACAGCAATACGAACTTTTGCAATGGGAGAAGTAGATGGATATCGCTGTTATTTTAGCTGCAGGCATGGGAACTCGAATGGTGTCTAAAAAGATCAAAGTCCTCCATTCGATTTTGAGCAAACCAATGGTTCAATGGTCCGTTGATGTGGCAGCACAAGCTGGGTTTGCGAGTGTGGTGGTCGTTGGGAATCAAGAGGTCGCTGTCCGAGATGCTTTGCAGGATCGTGGAGTCTCCTTTGCCAGGCAACCAGTTGCGAAAGGAACCGGTCATGCTGTTCAATGTGCAGTGTCAAAATTAGAGGAATTAAAGGCTGAACGTGTATTGGTATTCTTTGGAGATACACCTTTATTTAGGCCCGAGACATTAAATAGGCTCAAAGCGTTTCATACTCAACATCACTTTGATGTGACCTTCGTAACTGCATTGGTTAAAGACCCCGGAAGTTATGGGCGGTTAATACGAGATGACAAGGGAAATGCCCTCAAAATTGTAGAGGCTGCCAATGCAACTCCAGAAGAGTTGTCTGTTTGCGAAGTCAATACGGGGGCAGCGATGTTCGAAATGACGTGGCTCAAACAGCATCTGCCCAGTTTTAAAACCCACCCTCCCAAAGATGAGGTATACCTTACGGACGCTCTTGAACTGGCTGCCCAATCAGAGAAGGCGGGAGCGATGATGTTGTACGATGCATCCGAAGCGGACGGTGTCAACAATCGAGTCGATTTGGCAAAGGCAACACAGGTTCTACAAAAACGAATTGTTACAAACCACATGTTGAATGGGGTGTCTTTTGCAGATCCAAACAGTGTCACCGTAGAACCTGATGTACAAATAGGAAAGGACGCATTTATTGATAGAGGTGTCGTTTTACGAGGAAAGACGCAGATTTTTGAGGATGCAGTGGTGGATGCTTATTCTGTATTGGAGAATACGATCGTTAAATCCGGTGCAACTGTACACAGTCACAGCAATTGTAAAGGGGCTGTGATTGGTCCGAACTCTTCCGTTGGACCCTTTGCAAGATTGCGTGAGGGCACAAATATTGGGGGACATGCTAAGGTAGGCAACTTTGTGGAAATCAAAAAGACAACACTTGGTGATGGAGCAAAGGCCTCTCATTTGACATATCTGGGCGATGCTGAAGTGGGTAGCAAAGCCAATGTTGGTGCGGGTACAATTACATGTAATTATGATGGGTTCAATAAGCATAGAACGATCATTGGGGCGGGTGCATTCATTGGATCGAACACGTCTTTAGTTGCACCTGTTAGCATCGGAGATGGCGCTATAGTAGGTGCTGGAAGTACAATCACGCAGGATGTAGAGGGAAACGCAATAGGGGTTGAGAGATCCGAGCAAAAAAATCTTCACAACGCTGCGGTCAGGTTTCGAAAGAAGGCAAGTGACTCAAAAAATGACTCTTGTACATCCTCTACCCAAGAATCCAAAGGGTGATAATCAAAGGATGATAGATGATAGATGATAATTGTCCAATGGATCGAAGAAGTATTTGATTGACCGAATGAACGACTGGGTTTCGTTAATACAGTACGATAGGAGAAA
>CAJWHX010000301.1 GCA_913040875.1 uncultured Pseudomonadota bacterium
CGTTGGAACAGTCATTCACTACATCAACGATACACTGCAAGACATCAAAGGCAACGCTGATATCGATGATTTGGCAAAGCACTGGTCTGAAGCAAAAGGATTTGCACTATCTATGCAGTTCAATCCACACAGTGCACTTAGCGATGAAGACTTTGTCAGATTCCACGATCTTCTTGGACAAAATCCAGAGCGTACAGATGAGTATGTCACTGCATTGATTGAAGCACGTACTCTGCTTGGTGATGTGTACAGCGTAGATGCTGCTAACTTGGGAGATGAAAATGGCGAGAATGGATGGTAATTGGAGTCTCACTGCGATTGGAGTGCTATTTTTGGCACTCCAGCCCCAGGCTTGTCGCGATGAGGTGACTTCTCATACTTTGAACGACAATACGGACGTTGAACCATTTTTAACAGACTTCGCGACCAACATTGTATCAGAGCGTTTGACTCTGATGTTGGGTCAGAATGCATCACTGGTATCTGCATTGGAGGCTGCGTCAGCTGACGTTTCCAATGCGGACCTGCTTGCGGATGCGCAGCAAGAGTGGTTTAATACCATGCTTCAGTGGCAAGAACTCGAGGTAATGCAAGTTGCATCACTCGGTTCCTCCCTGACTGCTGTTGGAGGACAGGACGTACGAGACAATATCTACTCTTGGCCTCTAAACAATCCGTGTCGAATTGATCAAGTGACAGCCACTCAAGACTATTTGGGTTCTGATTTTATCGATACCGCATTGGTTTCAATGCGTGGTCTCGATGCCATAGAGTATCTTTTGTTCGCTTCTCTAGAAACAGAGTGCCCGAGTCAGGTTCCTCCATTGTCAGACGGAACTTGGCAAGCGTTGAGCGACTCTGATATTCAAGGTCGACGACTAGAGTACGCTCTCGTATTGGCGCAAAGCGTACAAGATGATTTGGCCGAAGAAGAAACGTTGTGGTCTAAGGGGTTTCCTTTGGAGCTGTATGAGTCTGATGTGAAAGCATTGAATGCAGTGTTTAATGGAATGTTGTATGCAGAAGAAATGATCAAAGAGCGTAAGATGCATCATCCACTCGGTCTGAAAGATGAATGTTCAGTGGACTGTCATCTGGAAGTAGAAGGATTGTACGCCAAGGTTTCAACAGAGTTCTTGGTCGCCAATTTGAAGGGGCTCGCTGCGGTGGTCGAAGGGACAGATTCAGGCGGTTTCCGTCAGGTCTTGATCGGAGTTGGAGAAGAAGAAATTGCAGATGAGTTTGAACAAACCATCGAAGTCCTGATCACACAGCTTGAAGAGATCGATGAGCCACTGGTTGATTTGATTGGATCAAACCCTGAACGTCTTGATGATCTGCAAGAAGATCTCAGTAATTTAACCAGCCTTTTGAAGTGGGATATAGCAACCGTCTTAGAGATGGAGATACCACAGCAGACTGCTGGAGATAATGACTGATGATTGACGTCGGTCTACAGATAATGGGACCATTTTTTGACCTGTTTACCAATCCGTCGTCTCGTACGCACTGGATTGGTTTACTGGTTTTTTCAGTTGTGTTTGTTCTTTGGTATGGGCGTACTGCCAGTATTGAGTATGTAAAACATTGTGTGAAACAGAAGTCTATTCATCTGGATGTCCAGTTGCTTGTATTCAATCGGATGATCCGAGTGCTGTGGGTTGGTTTGGCGGCACACTTAACATGGAAAATTGCAGTCGAAACAACAGGGGTGTTTCGAGATATTTTCTCTGAAAACCCAGTTGAACTGTCGACTGCATCAACGATATTCTTGTATTCATGTGTCTTATTTATCATGGATGATGTGTCTCGGTTTACGTTGCATCGTGCGCTCCATAAACTGCCGGTGCTGTGGCGTTTTCATCAGGTACACCACTCTGCGACAGAGTTGACACCCCTCACTTTCTTTCGGATTCACCCGGTTGAAAGTATTCTGTATCAGATACGGGCGGTGGTTGTTACTGGAGGTGTGGCAGGTGCCTGTTATTGGTTCTGTGGTAAGGGTGTTGGACCATTAGAGGTTTTGGGTGTACCAGCCGTTGGATTTGTACTCAATACGTTGTTTGGTAATTTTCGCCATTCCAATGTGTTTTTACGCTTTCCGCAGTCTGTTGAAAGATGGTTTTTATCACCAGCACAGCACCAACTCCATCACAGTGTCGAGCAAGAACATTGGAATAGAAATTTTGGAACGTGGTTGGCGATATGGGATAGACTAAGCGGATCGTTGTTGGTCTCCAAAACGAAACCTCTTGGTTTTGGCTTGGCGTCACCGAATCATGAGCAAGGTCTGATCAGTGCTTTGCTATTGCCTTTTGCTTTTAAGGAGCACGTGATGAAACCAGTAGTGATGACTGGACTGTTGATGTTTTCAGCGCTTGGTTATGCCGACGAACCTACGGATGAAGAGTCTGAGAATGAAGAGTCAAGTACCGAAACGGACAGGAATGATGGTCCACAAGGGTCCGCACAAATAATTGTTTATGGGGACAATCAGCGGATTAAGGAAGCAGGGGCCGCTCACCAAGTGTCAGAGGAAGTTTTGGAACAGTTTGAATGGAATGACATTCAGCGAGTTCTTTCATTCGTTCCGGGGGTGATGACACGGACGGAAGATGGTTTTGGCTTGCGTCCAAATATTGGGATTCGAGGAGCGAATAGTGATCGATCCGCCAAGGTGACATTGATGGAGGATGGGGTGCTCTTTGCCCCAGCCCCGTACGCGGCGCCTGCAGCATACTATTTTCCAATGACGACGCGATTGGTCGGAGTAGAGGTTTTCAAAGGTGCAGCCTCGACTCGATATGGACCCCAAACTGTTGGGGGTGCTGTAAATGTGTTGACTCGTTCGATACCGACCACAAAAGAATGGTCTGGCGACATTTCATATGGTGCCTTCAATACATTGAAATTCCATGGGTATAGTGGGGGACAGGTTGGTCAGTGGGGTGTGTTGATTGAGGGAACACATCTACAATCAGACGGATTCAAAGAACTGGCGTCCAATGCCCCCACGGGATTTGCCAGAACAGAATCTATGGTGAAGCTGCGTAGGAATTCCGCTCAGCACACAGTTCAAGTCAAGCTTGGCCATGCGCGAGAGAAAAGCAACGAGACCTACCTTGGTTTGAGCCAAAGTGACTTTGAAAAAACTCCATTGTTGCGGTATCCTGCATCACAAGAAGGCTTGATGGAGTGGGATAGAACTCAAGCAGAGATACTTTGGGCAGTACGCCCCAGCCCTTCTTGGGAGATTCAAACGGTTGCTTACCATCATTATTTAGAAAGATCTTGGAGAAAGTTCAATCGATTTGCAAATCGAATAGATGTACACAACTTACTTCAACAAGATCCTACAGGTGGAGAGGGGGCTCTCTATCTATCAATTTTAAGGGGTGAAAGTGACGCCTTATTGCCTGAAGAATATTTGCAAATCGGTATCAATGCGCGAAAATTCCACAGCTTCGGTGTTCAAAGTGCAAGTGTATGGGAGTCGGTCGGAGAAACTCAGTCCCATAGAGTAGAGATAGGAGCCCGTGTACATGGAGATTTGGTTCATAGAAATCATACAGAACGCAGTGCGCAGATGATAGCGCAAGAGATTGTGTATGTTGAAGACAGCAACCTGCAGTTGTTGGACAGCCAAGTTGGAGCCATGGCGTTGGCTTTGTATGCATATGACGACTGGTCTATTGGGAAACTCCATCTGTTTCCAAGTCTGCGAAATGAGACCATTCAAACGACAACGAATATCGATGGTTGGAAAGATCCGATTCTTCGAAGCATCTTGTTGCCTGGAATGGGTACGATGTGGGAGTTTGACGATTGGCTCGATATCTTTGCGTCCGCACACAAAGGATTTTCTCCTGTGGCTCCAGAGCAAGAGTCTGCAGTACTGCCAGAAGTCGCTTGGAATTATGAACTGGGTCTGCGACAGAATTTTGATGATACAAAAGCAGAGTTTATAGTATTTCTGAATGATTATAAGCGCATAGCAGGACAGTGTACATTGTCTAGCGGGTGTGACGTCAATGACTTGGGTCGTCAATTTACGGGTGGTCAGGCGTTGATCACAGGCTTAGAAACACTGGTAGCTTCAGAGTATTGGCTTCAAAATGGATGGTCTATTCCCGCTCAAATTCAATACACGTTTACCCATGCTGAATTTACAGAGAACTTTTACTCTGGGTTTTCACAGTTTGGCTCTGTTGCCACCGGTGACAGGCTACCATATGTTGCCGCTCATCAAGGAACACTATCCACTGGTCTTAAAACAGAAAAAGTTTCGATCAATGGTGTAACAAACTATCGAGGACAGATGCTCGATAAAGCAGGTACCTCGGAGAGCGCAACCGTTATTCCAAGACTGTGGACTGCGGATATATCTGGGAGCGTTCGTGTCGTTGATAATTGGATAGTGTATGGAACTTGGAACAATGTGACAAACACACAGGCTGTGACGTCATGGCGTCCGTTTGGCGCGAGACCCATAACACCCAGCTCTTTATTCTTGGGTGTTAAACGAGATATCTAGAGGATGGTTAAGCGGCCTTTTGAAATACATTCTTGATATTTTGCACTTCCAGAAGTGGCAGGTTCAACTGCGTCGCTATGGCTTGTGCACTCTGGTTGTTTTCTAGAGCATACAAGACCAGACGAAGTGCATTCCGTCCATGCTCTTTGGTGAAGTTTCTGAACAATCTAGTGTGGTTGTGAATAATGGAATTGTATTTTTCAATGGACATGAAATCCTC
>CAJWHX010000302.1 GCA_913040875.1 uncultured Pseudomonadota bacterium
GTCTTCGGGCGATTGAGAAACGTGTTGAAGATGGAGATTTTGTAAAGTCAGATTCATCTGGGACTCTAACTCAGATGCTCGATAAAACTCCGTACATCGATCACCTGGTAACTTATGTTCGTCCTGAATCGTGGAGTCGAATAAAGATTGTGTTCAATTCTGGGAATGGTTCTGCTGGCGCGGTGATTGAGCAGTTGGTTGAACGGTTGAACATTGAACCAACGTTTGTGCATTTGGAGCCTACCGGAGAGTTTCCGAACGGTATCCCCAATCCTCTGTTGGTCGAAAACAGAGACAGTACTTCCATTGCGGTTGTTGAATCTGGAGCGGATTTTGGTGTTGCCTGGGACGGAGATTTCGACCGATGCTTTTTCTTTGACAAGCAGGGGGATTTCCTAGAAGGATATTATGTCGTTGGTTTATTGGCCGCATCTGTACTCAATCGACATCCTGGTGCAAAAATCATTCACGACCCTCGATTGACGTGGAACACCATAGACATTGTTGAAGCAAAAGGGGGAATCCCGATTCAATCGAAAACGGGGCATGCCTTTATCAAAGAGAGCATGCGCAGAGAGGACGCTCGCTATGGTGGAGAGATGAGCGCTCATCATTATTTTCGGGAGTTCCATTATTGTGACTCTGGAATGATACCATGGCTTTTGGTCACTCAGTTGCTCATGGATACCGGAGAGACCTTGTCGGATTTGCTGGCTGAGCGAATAGGGATGTTTCCTTGTAGTGGAGAGGTGAACTTTAGAGTGGAAGACATTGCTGCGACCATAGATAAAGTACATCGGTTTTATCAGGGGTTGAATCCAGCTATTGATACAATGGATGGACTTTGTATGACATTTTCTGATTGGAGAATAAATATACGAGCCTCCAATACAGAGCCATTGTTACGGGTGAATATTGAATCTCGAGGCTCTGCAGAATTGGTCCAAAAGAAGTTGAATGAAGTATCGAATATTATTTCAAATATTGCATAAAATGTGGGGATTATTAAAATAGTTTGAAATTATGTCGTGAATTTGATACCCTCATTAAAATCAAGACCTTAAATTAACGACCTTGGTGGTAAATGAACACTCGTACAAATTCACAAAAGATTTTATTCCTTTCTTGGCGGGATATAAAACATCCGAAGAAGGGTGGTGCTGAGGTGTACACTCACGAGGTGTTGAAACGATTGGTCGAAAGAGGGATGGATGTTGAGCACTATTCCATTCTTTTTGATGATGGTGTGCGTGAAGAATATATTGATGGTGTACGGTACATTCGCTCTGGCAACAACGCAACAGTAATTGTGCACGCTATGGCACATTATTACCGTAACAAATCTAAGATTGGATTGGTCATCGATCAATGCAATACCCATCGATTCTTCTCTTCATTGTGGATTCCGCACAACAAACGTGTGTTTTTCATCCATCAGCTTACTCGTGAGATCTGGCAGCAGATATTTCCCGGTGTCAAAGGACAAGTTGGGAATTTCATGGAAACAGTGATGCTCAAAATGAACAGAAACGACAACACCATCACCGTTTCGGAGTCTACAAAATGCGATTTATTGAAAGTGGGTTTTGACCCGAGAAGGGTTATCATCGCACCAGAAGGTCTCGTATTTGACCCTTGGCAGCCTGAAGAGTTCGCAGAGAAAGAGGGTGATACATTGTTGTACGCTGGAAGAATAAATCCCTACAAAGGCGTTGAAGTCTGCATTCAGACACTCGCTAAATTGCGTGCTCAAGGTAGGAACACACGATTGTGGGTTGTTGGAAAAGGGGACCCAGACTACATCAATGGTCGTTTGAAACCGTTGATTGAAGAATTGGGTTTGACGTATTCAGACGGAATGGGGGATCCACGGACGAATGACGTTCACTTCTTTGGATTCGTCAGCAGCTATGACTTGAAAAATCTTATGTCCAGAGCAAAAGCGCTGTTGTTTGCTTCACAACGTGAAGGATGGGGACTTACAGTTTCCGAATCTGCTATCGTAGGAACACCATCGGTCGTTTGGCCTTCTCAGGGACTGATTGATGCAGTCCATTTCGGACGCGCAGGGTATCTGTGCGCCAAAAAAGATGTCGATTCGATGGTAGAGCAAGTTGGTCGAATTTTTGACAATCCTGAAGAATATGAGAAGATTAGAATGGATGCCTATGATTTTGCTTGCACACTTTCTTTTAACCGCTCAGCAGATGTATTTGAATCATGTCTAAAACAACTTCTTCCAGTTTAAACAGCAATCGCGAACACAATCCTTCTGTGGTCGTGGCAATGAGTACGTTCAACGATACTGAACGAACGGTTGCTGCTGTTCGCAGTATCTTTAAATCCAACACACGAGCAGAGGTTTATGCTGTAGTGGTTGATGATGGTTCTGAACAAGAAACTGTCGACGCCCTGTTGGCTCTGCCTCCTGAGTATTCAAATCTGAAAGTGTTGCCCAGACCGCATCGCGAACGTGGGTATGCAAGGCACGAAGCCATTGAAGAGTCTTTGGCTCTAGAGCCGGATTACATTTTATTCATGGATGCCGACATGGAGCTGGATCCCAATGCAATTCAACATTGTATCGATGCAGTTAAACAGTCCAAGGCTGGTGCGGTGCTTATTCGAGAGATACCCCATTCATCTCATGACAACTTTGCCACTCGTGTTAAAGTTTTCGAACGGTTCATCCTCAACAATTCGCAACTTCAAGTATCGTCTGACTGTATTGAGGCTGCACGGTTTTGGACTGTGGAGGCTTGGAAACAGAGTGGGGGATTGAATCCAAAACAGATTGCTTTTGAAGAAATTCAACCGACCATTCGATACATCAAGTCTGGTGGGACCGTCGTTCGTCAACGCGCAGCCAAGATGCGTCATGACGAGAAGGAAGTCTATTTTAACGAACTGTTTGGCAAGAAGGCATATTACTTTGGGGCAATGCACAAAACGGGTACATCTGAGGACCAAGGTTTCAAAGAGATGCTCAAGCGATGGTATCCATTTCGCAAGGTTTATTATGAGCCTCAGAATATGATGGAGTACGTCAAACATCCAGTATTGGCATCTGGAATGGTCGGTATGTACGCGGGGCTTACATTCTTGGCCGTCAAAAACCTGGGTGTTGAATCTTTCAAAAACCGTTCCTAGGCAAAAACCGTTCCTAGGCAAAAACCGTTCCTAGGCAAAGATAGTTTATAGGTTTGGGGTGGCATTTCTTGATAGGGCATTCGGATCCATTGTCTAGTGACTGGATCAAGTTTTATTCAAAAGTTTGATTGCTCTTTGATGAGAAGGACAACCATCCAACCAAACCAAAGCCGATCAACAGATACACAATTCCATAGTTCCAAATTTGGTTGAGAGGAATGTCAGCTTTGATTTCCGGTTCTTCGCCCGAGTACTGCAGCCCGAAACTCAACCCATTTATGGCAAATGCCTTGAGGCGCTCTTGTTGATTGGTAAAGACCCAGTGGTGAATCGGGGCCTCAAAGAATTGAATTCGGTGATCCTGTTTGGTTTGATCCAGTTTGATGGTTCTGTGCCCCCTAGATTTGTCGACCGTTAGTGCACTAGAAATTTCACGATCTTCCCAGTCTGTGCCAAATAAAGGGGCATTTTCAACCACTTCTCGTACGGCTAAGGCATCTATCCCAATGGCATCAGTTTCTTGCCACAATTCAAATTTAGCCACCTCATACTTGGCGTCTTCTGAGAAGACTTCTCTATGTTGTGCCATGAATTGGACCATCATCTGTTTTGTTCCAGGCGGTGGGGAAGCAAACATTGGATACGGTGTGTATTCCTTACCACCAGAAGCGGTATCGTCTATGTATACCACAGAGAGCTCCTGTCCTTTCTCGTCTAGAAACCGAATTTTTCCATGCAATGAACGGCAGGCTTCCACACTGTATTGAAACCACAGCATGATTGGAGTTTCAGAATCATATGGGATATTTTCACTGTTGAGTGAGCCCCAATTTTTCTCCCACATTGGTAAGAGTCTGGTAACCCCATTCGTTTCGCTGTTTTGATCAATACACTCCGGTACGTCGACATTGTCAAGTGAGTCCCAATCTACCAAGGCTGCGTGGCTACTTTGCAGCTGAATCAACACGGTATATGGACTCGGTGTGAGCGTAAGGTTGGGGATGATCATTCTAGAGTTGTTGGGTCGTGCAGAATCCATGAGTCTACGTTCATCATTTTGTGTAACGGTGCTTGAGTGTACAATCTCCCCAGTGGTGTCATTGGTTATGGTGACTGTATACGCATCTTTTTCAAAGGGGATGTAGTCTAAGACATCAATCTGATAATTACCTGTTTTCATGACTTCAACAGTTGTTTGGATCGTCCCATTCAGACCATACCGCATGGTTCCGCCAATTTGTCCGGACTGGATGTCTTCACTTTCAACGGATTGTATTCCTTCCAGATCTACTGAATCGACGATGTGCAACAACTGTTTGTCTTGAATGAGATTTTGGATTTCTGTTTGTAAGACGGTCATATCTCTCTTCGACAACCAAGCGATGGCATTGATGGCATTGATTCCAGTTTTATTGGTCAGGGATAGTTCCTTCTCAAAACCAGCGGATGTTGGGAATGATTTCCATACAAGTCTAGAGACAGGACCACACCGAGAATCCAAGGTTTCAGCAAAGGTTTCATTTTCAAGTTGAAACAGACCACCCTTTGGAGAGCATAGGTATCGAATCCATAAGGTCCCTTCATCGTCCTTGTGTTCAGG
>CAJWHX010000303.1 GCA_913040875.1 uncultured Pseudomonadota bacterium
GCAAACCCCCTCTCCAGCCTTTTGTAGCCCACTCATTGGCTACGACATTGGTGGACGTACACTCTGGAATCCACAAAATATCTCGCTTATCTTCTGCAGAAAAAGCAGCAATTAACGCCTCAAAATTATCAGAATTTGTTTTTTTCATAGGTTACTCCGATGGATTGGACACACCTTTCTTTTATCGATAAAATGGGCTATGCTCAATGACATCTACCGAGTTTATCATGTCTACTACAACTGCTTCGGCAATCCCACAGCGCCAATTGGACCCCAACATCACTCACGCATGGCGTTTTGGGCGGTTTTTCCGATTTGTGTTGTTGACGCTTCCATTCACGGCACTCAGTTTCCCTCTCTTGATTTGGCTGTGGAGTTTCAAGGTCGCTTGTGTACTGGCTGGGATTTATTTGACCTACCACCTCGTTTTAACCTTGATTTGGCCCACTCTCGAATACAAATGCTATCGATATGACATTCGAGGTCACGACTTCTTGGTCCAACAAGGCGTCTTGTTTCGAAAATCTTCAGCCATTCCACTTCACCGGATACAGCACATCGATACGCATCAAGGTCCCATCGAAAGACTTTTAGGTCTCTCGACACTGATGCTGTATACCGCAGCAGGTGTGACCCCTGATGGCGTTATCCCTGGGTTGGCAGAAGAGGATGCCCAACAGTTACGCGATGAATTGTCTAAAAGAGAGGGTGATGACGGTGTCTAACCCTTCTGATCCAAAAAAATCACCCCCCTCAGAAGATCCTACTCCTACAGAGTCTACTGTGGACTCTAAGGATATCGGTCGGGCGGATCAAGATTCAGTGGCGGAGCAGGACGCAACGAAAACTCCGAGTACACCCTTTTCAGACCTACTCGAATCCTCTATCGAAGATTCTCCTTTTCGCTCAAACGATGGGTCCATTACCATGACCGAAGATCCCTTCCTTGAACTGGGACTGGAAGATCTACCAACAGAAATAGAAGATCGATTGGAAGCCTTCGAAATCGAAGGGGCAAGTGGTGATGAAGACAGTATAGAGAGCGCAATAGATCTCGTCGATCCAAATCAATACGACAGTGAAGACTGGGGCATGCTACACCCATACAGTTTACTCATCAATCTGTTGCCTCAAATGCTACGGACAGTACAAAATGCATGGCCCCTTTTGCTGTTCATTTTCCTAGGTGACAATAGCGGCCAGCAAGTTTTTGACAGCATCTTCGTTCTGTTCTTCGTCGCACTATCGGTTGTTCGTACATTGATTCACTTCTTGACCTTGCGGTACCGCATCCAAGACGGGAAACTGATCGTAAAAATGGGACTGATATTCCGACAAGCCCGTACATTGGACCCTGCACGGATTCAAAATATGGAGATCACCCAAAACCTTCTCCATAAGTATTTCAACCTTGTAGAACTCAAAATCGAAACGGCAGGAGACGCGTCAACTAAAGGACTCCTATCCGCCCTATCCCGTGAAGATGCAGATTACCTCAAACGTGCTCTGCAACACTCTAAGCGGTCTAAACATGCGATGGATGTTGAACTAACGGATGTTGAACCCTCGCTCAGTCTGTCTTGGCAAGAGATTATACTCTTTGGACTGTCGCGACGAACTGCAGGAACGATCGTAGTATTATCGGCAATAGCTTCTGAAGCCATGTCTGTCGCCTCACCAGATCAAGCTCAGTATGTCGCCAACTCGATGAACCTTCAACTGTTCATTGGACTGATGGCCATATCCTTTGCCGCATCGTGGATTTGGTCTTCGATGCAAGCCATATTGCAATACTACAGGCTGCAACTTCGGATCTTCCCTGATGAAATTGGCATCGTATCTGGACTCATCACCAAAAGATCAGTGGAAATCCCCACACACAAAGTACAAACCATCGAGTGGTTCGAACCATGGCTCCGTCGTCAAATGGGGTTTGGAACCCTCTACTTGGAAACAGCTGCTCTCGGTATGGCTGATGGGGAGGTCCGGCGCTCTGAAGGGGTGATACCAATGGTCTACCAAGCGGACCTAGAAAATATCCTTGGACAGATTGCTCCGACCACATCTCAAGAAATATTGAATGCGACAACGTACAAACCACACAAGAATGCTCGGTTCGTCATCGTCTTCGGCTACCTTTTTCCTGCAGCTCTAGCTTTGCTCTTTGCCTGGTGGTCCTTGGAATTGGCTCCAATAATGCTCAGTCTTGTTGGGGCACTCGCTCTCATCATCGTGGTGGGACTGACTGAGCTGGATTTTCAAATGCAGCGGTGGGCAATTACCCCACACGGCATCCTGTCGAGAGAAGGCTATATCAATCGGCGAACTTATATTGTTGATCGTGAAAAGGTACAATCTGTTTACCGTTCAGAAAACCCGCTCTTGCAGCTCTTGGGACTATCCCAAGTCATCATTCGGGTAGCAGGATCAATCGTTCGGCTACCGTTGATACCCAAATCGAAGGCTGAAACAGTGCTCGAGAGTTTGACGGAAGACTGGAGAGAATGACCCCCTTAAACATTCTCTAAATAATACGGTCGAATGCTCATCCCTTCCGTTCAACTGATCGCAGACATAGAGCACACTTCAGTTGACAGTATCAACATCACGTTGATAGAAGTCAAATGATTCAGATTGAGTGAATTTAGGAGTGATATGCACATCAGACCACACACACAAAGACGGGTGCATCAAGAATTTATCGAATCTCTGAATGTCCCTATCCAAAGCAAAAAGTCCAGTCTACAAGGCTATCTACTACGAAACGTTTGCACACACGCACTAACATTACAACAGTCAAATATCATTCGTACAATGGTTCAAAGATTCGATTTCCTCGATCAATACGAAGCCCAACATGGCCTGGCACAAATTAGTTACTTTTGGTCCATCATCGATCCCAATGAAAAGGGCGACTCATATCAAAAGGTTTTTCAGTACATCTGGGCCGAAACACCCTCGAAAACAAATACAAGGTTCGCCACCATTCTGATTGAACTGTTTGGACAAATGAGATGGCATGAGCATCAGGGCAGACATTTTCAACGGGGTATTCAGTGGCTCGAGCCTCATCAGAATGCGTTCCATCAAACCTACATCCGATTCAAACAAGGGTACGCTTTTTACAAGATCTCGTATGGAAATATGAACGATGGGTTGAGAGAGTTCCAGACACAGTTGACCGACAGAAATAGTACAGCCAATACCATATTCCATCGATTTACCGAAACGCTCAAGCAACCTTCCTCCAAAGAAAAGACCGCTTTATGTAAATCTCTCTTGGAAGAATTACGCACCCTACCTCCGTCTACCATCAATCGCTTCCGATACGAACAAATCCTGATCCCCTTTTCTTTCGACACAATAGAAGAAAAGGAACAAGCCCTCTTAGAGTTGGCAACCATCATTCCTTTTCAGCACCACGACGCAGATGATTTGGAAACCCAAATCAACAAAATGCATTTCGACATGTATCTCAAGGCAAAGCGCCATGCTGAAGCCGTAAATTATGGATACAAAGTATTAAACGCATCCAGAGACATTTCTCTGAGTACTCGCCGTTTGCTTCAATTACAGATCGATCGATGCACCTTATACTTGCGATCGGTGCAAGAGTCCATTGATAATTTTTCAGTACAAGAAGCCAACATTCAACAACACGATGACCCCAAATTACTTGAAGAATGGCAGCAATACGTCTTGGCTTTGGCACTTCTATCGGTCAAGTACTACGGACATTCCGACAACGTGACCGAACAATGCATTTGGCAACAACGTCTCGTCGGAGCTCGGAAGTTTCACTTTATGCAACATCAACACTTGAGTCATCAATTCACCATCCCACTTCGACACAATTTCTCTCAAAGACTGGCCTTAGACTTATACCAGTTGGGAGTGTTGTACGACAAAATCAAAGACACCTCAGAAGCGATTGAGGCATTCCAAGAGTCTTCTGATTTATTCGAGTCGATTCAAAGTCCCAAACGTCCTATATATGCAAAGCAATGGGCCAATGTATTGTGGAAGGTACACTATCGCACAGATACAGAGAACAATCGAACGGGACTACTCAAGTGTTTGCAACTGCGTAATCGACTCCAACAAAGTGGAGTGAAGGGATTGAACTACGCACTAGTCACCGTTCGCAACACACTCGGGACATGGGCTCTTCGACGAGAAGATTGGAACATCGCCAAAGAACACCACACTGTCTGTTTGACGTTGATCAATGCACTCGTACAAACCTATCCAGAAAAGAAGGTCTATCATCTAGCCCAGCATAAGATCCGAGTTCGATTGTCGTGGAGTCTTTATCATCTTCAAGAACATGCTTCCTCTTTCGAAATTGCCAGTGCAATCGATTCCTCCAATGTGCTCACAAAAGACACTCTCTTTGCGTACTTAGAAAAGTCAATGGCAGATCTATAAGGTACGATTGGCTCACAATATCTTCGAAATACGCGGAGTCTAATACTCAGCGAGTGAAAGATGATTCTCAGACAGAAACAGGAGCTCTTTATGAGCAAGCCCATCAACATTGCACATCATCAATACTGCAGTACTGTTGTGGTGTTAAGTTGTAACAAGGACAGATTCATGTTGAACCAAAACACCTCGGTTCCACGACGAAATTGATACTGTACAGATTGAAAAAGGTCAATACAGGTCTCCATCATCAGATGATCTACATTGTACAAATACAATTTCTCGTTGTGTCTAAGGGGACAG
>CAJWHX010000304.1 GCA_913040875.1 uncultured Pseudomonadota bacterium
CCAAACATTCTCGTTAATAACTTGATCGAATTTGACGTCAACTTTGAGATCAAGATCTTTTGGGTGACTTGGCACCGTCTGTACCTGTGCGGGTTCGACAAATATCTCTTCAACCCACGTCATAAAAAAATTGTGAATTGCGATTATGGATTGTAGGGGAGGGGTAGAAATATACTGACGATTGGTTTTAAAGTTTTGACAACAAAATTTGAAAACATACGTGGGGACACAACGCCATCAACTTTTACACGTTCATCTACCCGGCAACAAGACGACAACATCAAGCCTGGATTAATGACATGCGTGGCTACGAACTCTTTACTTTCCAATTGAGAATCAAAGGTTTTCGTAAAACGATTGTGAATCAGACGCATAATCGCGCCGCCCAACCCCAAGATTTCGTAACGACTCCCTAAAAACTCCCTTCGACCGCGCCGTCTGCTTTAAAGTCCACTCTCGCATCCTGTGATGAATTGCATTCGAATCAAAATCAAACTCCATCAGTGTCGCCGCAATACGCAATGTTTCGGAATTGGTATTGCTATGTTGAAAACCACCGGTATCAAATAGAATTCCAATATACAGTGCTTCTGCGATGGTTGATGTAATCGTTGAGCCCCATGATTGAGCGAGTGAGTATATCATCGAGCAAGTACTGACGGCCGTACCATCGAGCCAAGATAAACTATAAGAACTTACATCTGTACTTTTATGGTGATCAATCAAAACAGAGACCGTTGAAGAATTGAATGTCGCTTCGACATTTGGCGCCAGTCGAAATCGGTCTCCATCGACTACAATTGCTACATCATATGTTGTTTGAAGGTCTTCATCGGGTTTCCACTGATCTATACTGCGTAAGTGAACATATTGATGTGTAGGAATTCCGGAGACGTCTATGGTTGCTGTACATTTTTCCGCCAACATTTCTTGAAGTGCGACGCATGCACCGATGCTATCACCATCGAGTGATTGAGGACCAGTCAATAGGATACTGTTTGCATTTTTACATGCTGTTAAGAACTCTGCAGCGAACATTTTTGTACTCCTTAGGAATGTGTTGTCGTCGTATATAACCCACAATAATACGGGGTATTGGCATTAATTTGAATCAATGATGCATCGCACATGAAACGTCAACAGTCAATTGTTATCGTTGTGTCACAATTGTGCAATTTTGTTGAGACGTGGTTTATCCACGTTATAATATGACCGTTATATTTATAATATAGCCCCTCTCAACTCATGGTGTAAACATGGATAAATTGAAATATTTGGTACCCAACAGCTGCACAGCATTCTCTTTGATTTTGGGGTTGGCTTCGATAGTCAACTCGATTCATGGGAATCTCGAACTGGCTGCATGGATGATCCTGTGGGGCGTTTTGCTCGACAAACTCGATGGGTCGTTTGCCAGGTTGTTGAATGCCAGTTCGCCTTTTGGCGCTCAGTTAGACTCGTTCGCAGACTTCGTCTCCTTTGGCTTGGCTCCGGCAGCTCTTTTTTATTTCGGTTTCATCGACAACGACATGGTCCATCCAGTATGGCTCCAAGCTGGCTGTATTGTCTTTGTTGTTGCTACGGCGGCACGATTGGCTCGTTTCAATGTTGTTGAGCCTCCGATGGGTCACCTGATGTTTTATGGAATTCCCACAACCTTTATGGGCGCTATCTTTGCCTCTGGATTTTTGACTTGGAAGCACTTTCAATGGGCAGATGAAATGATGGCTACGGTACCGTTCCTTTTGTTTCTAGCTTCTGTTGCAATGGTCAGCAGTGTCAAGCTTCCCAAGATCAAACCTCGAAAGAATGTGGCGTTGAATGTTTTTCAAGCGGCGAATGTTCTGACGGCGTATATCATTGCACCCATGCAAATGTTTCCACAGGTGTTGTTCGTTCAGGGAGTCTTTTACGTGACGGTAGGGGTTCTCTGGTACGGTTTGAAGCCACCGGTTGAAGAAGTGGAACTCGATACGGCGATTCACACCGTAACCTCCTGATCACATTCGTTTGAAACCTGCGCCTCCTGAGTTCGGAAAAGTTCCGAAAATCAGCAGAGTGTCCTGATACAGTCTATGGTGTATCTCCATAGATTGGGTCATGGGTATACGATGCGAGTCTTCCAAAAGTCTCGGGTGCTTTCAGAATTTTGGACCTTGATTGATCTGACTGTATACCTGTTCACCCTTTTCATTGTCCAGCTCTTGTTTACCCATTAGCTGTCCTGTGTATGGGTCTATTTGCATTAGGACCCATCGCGTGTCCACTTTTGATTTGAACAATACAATACCTTGCTGAGGTACCTGAGCCATCATCTGTAACTCTGATTCTCGCAAGGGGCGTTTTGTGGGATCGTCGTCCTCTTCCTTCTCCGCAGTATCAGTCGGGGGGATCAACTCTTCGAGGACATCTTGGATATCCCATTGTACAGTCAGGACTTCGTCACGCATGACGGATTCTAAATGACTGTAGAGTTTCCGTATACCGACTGTGTTAGCCAGTTTAATCAAACTGGATTTGGCTTCTTCAACTTTCTCCTCTTCATCGGTTCTGATTTCCAAAATGAGTGTATGGATGTGCTGGTCAAGTTCTTCGCTGGTCATGCTAAGTCTCCATTGTATCTGTAGTCTGTTGGAAGGATGTATTTGATCGAATTAGAATCAGTGCGTTACATTGATTCTTAACAGAACACAATTTAGACGCCACTCACATTCCGTCAAGGATGTGGATTCGGGATACATAGATACATAGATACATACATCACCACTGAGATTGTTCATGTCAGCCAAGAGTACATTAATTGAAGTATTTGAAGAAATCCATCAAGCATATGGGTGGGCCATCACGGAGCGCACCTTCGCCGCCAAGCAAGATATTTTGGTTGAAGACGATGAAGATGATGATGATGTATATTTAATTCGATCTGGTAAAGCGACGGTCATCATCGGTGGTGGCAGTGAAGTTATCTTGGGTGAGGGGGACTTGATTGGTGAGATGTCCTTCTTGCTTGGAAACAAACGGACGGCCTCTATTGTTGCTAAAGAAGGTGTGTTGTGTTGGTCTGTATCGATTTCAGATATGGACAAAGTCTTTCAGCAAGATGCTCCTTTATCAGCTAGGTTTTATAAGGCCTTAGGGGCTCTTTTAGCCTTGAGATTGGTTAATTCATCCAAACGCGCCACCCAAAATTTGGTTTTTCAAGAAAACGATGACGCTCTAATCTCACTGATGAATATTCAAACCAGAGAAATTCGAGATCGTCTTGAAAATTTTGTTCGATCGGTTCAAAATCAGCTAAAAGTCGATATTCAAAAGATTTCTGAGAAGGTAGCCAAGATCGATTGTGAAGCCTCTCGGCCCTTTTCGGAAAGACGAATCGCGATCAACCATCTCAGTGAGCAACTCAAAAGGATTCAAGATCAACAATTTCAAGCAGTGAAGCATCGTATAGAAAAGCTGTTTGAAGAGGTTCAACACATGTTGATGGAAATCTTGGACTTGGAAAAGCGCAATGAGGTTGGTGGAAATGCATTTGCCATTTTTAAAGAATCGATTCTAGGAGAGGTTCCTTTTCTACAACTGAGGACAGAGAACTCTTTGGAGTCTATAGACTTAATGTTGCACATCTTTCATCGAGGAGCCAATACCGAATTGTGGAGAGCGGAAGATGTTGTGATCGATTGGCTTGATAGGGTTCTTTGGCATATGCCAACGCTATCTGCCTACAGAGCCCGTCATGATTTGACGGCAGATATCATCAATCAGAATTTACAAATAGAACAGAATTCACAAATAGGGTCTTCTATACCGTTGGACTGCACGTTGGTATACGATGCCGTTGGGATGGTTACGACCAAAATTCTGAACACGATTGCTCGAGTCGGTGTCAAGCTCAATTTGGTATATACAGATCCCAAAACGATTTATCAAATTCAGTACGCTCTCACTGGGAGAATGGGTAAGATAGAGCTTCAGAGTCATCGGTTGTCGTCTGTTTTATCGGCAGTGCTTGGAGATGAGTCGATATTGCCAAATGACGTTCCGTTACACTCACAGCGATTGATAGTGATCAATGGATTGATGAATTACTTGCCGGATCGATATTTGGTTCAGCTGCTGAGTCGTACGCAGCAGTTTCTTCATCCAGAGGGTCTTCTTTTGTTGTCTGGGATTTTACCAACGGACGATCAGGCTTTGTTTAATGATTTCTTTCAGTGGCCGATGATTAGAAGGAATGAACAAGAGTTGAGTCAAATGATGCTCTCACTTGGGTTCACTGTCGAACTGCACACTCGAAATGGGGGCGTGGTCGTTCAGGCTAAAATTGAATAAAAAGGAAAGGACTCGAATCGGATATTCATAATCACCTTGTCTACGCTATATTGACACCGTGTCATATTACTACCGTGTCATTTTTTATAGAATCGGATACCATGTACACCAAATACAACTTTAAACAAAAATACAACATACATATGAGGTCAATACACATGTCAAATAAATGGTTTGTATGCTCCCTTCTCGGGTTGTTCATCGCTTGTTCTGGCGGTGACAACGCAACTACGGAAGAAGCCCCAAAAAAATCTGAACCGTCTACAGAAGCAGCACCCAAGAAGATGAAATCCCTTGACTTGGCAGAGTTGCAAAAAGCAGCACAAGAGGTGGCGCTTGTACCTTCTCCTGCAGAAATGCAAAAATCACTCAGCAATGCTGGATTGACCAG
>CAJWHX010000305.1 GCA_913040875.1 uncultured Pseudomonadota bacterium
TGAATCATCACTGTCGCCCCTATGACTCCGAGATGTCCATCCTTTTCGGTCTGGTTTACCCCGTTTGCCATCCCACTCTTTTCGTTTCGGTTGTCCACCCTTATGACCTTCATCTTTGCGAGATGACGATTGAGAGGAATTGCTCCCTCTGGAGGGTTTGGAAAAAGACCGCTCTCCAGATTTATTTGAATGACCGGTTGGCTTTTTACGGCCAGTATTGTTGGGACGACGATTGCGCATAATATTCTCTGAGGGGGAAAAGCATCTATTGAGTATACAGGGGAGGATTTTACGACTTAACCAATGGCATGCAAAGCCTTAGCAGACATCAGCGTAAAGATGACCGCAATGAGTAGCAGTTGACCCACTGTTCCTTTGACCAGCTTATTGGAAAACTGTCCACCATCCATCAAATACTGAATTTCAGGTTGAACCATTCTTTTCGCAAGTACTTCAATTGGTCCCCACAACAACAAGGCGACCCATGCCCACCACATGTTCATAATGGGTACACCATTCCAATTGACCATCCACAAAGACAGACCAACAAGCAACGTGAGTCGTCCGGTGTTCATCAGTATTGTGTGAAGAATCTGCAAGGCTTTTGCACCTTTATTTGGTTTCAATGCAAGGACAACGTTGATCAACGCAATTCCAAACATCAAGTAGGCCAGCGACTTATGGCCATGAATCAAACCAACTTCCACAACATACCTCCCTGATTAGACGACAGGTGTGAACTAGTTCCAATCTATCCAATTTGGAGCGATATATCCAGCGAATATCGCAGCATGGCAAGATTGCACCGAAATTCTAGAGGGTCATTGCTGCGTAGACCTTGGCCAGCTGCTGGGAAAAATTGTTCATGTTGTCTATGGATACAAATCCATGAGGACCGTACATATAGGGCAAATACTCTTGTCCGTACGGATCAACCGTGATGCAGAATGGGGTAATCCCACTTTCTCTCGCCTCTATTAGGGCTGCCCTGGTATCTGCCTGAGCATAGGCATCAAAATAATACTTGTCTCCACAGTCCAATGGTTTTCCATCTGATAACAACAACAGAATCCTTTGCTGTTGTGGCCAATCCTTCATCTTTTGAACCACGTGCCGGATTGCGGCGCCGTCACGATTTTCCATTTTCCAGATCATCGAACCAACTTTGGTCTTTGTCTCTTCAGTCCATGGCTCATTGACATCTTTGGCAATATAAAAGGCCACTTGTTCTTTTCCAAAGCCACTATATCCATAGATACCGAAGGGGTCTCCGATACTGTGAAGCGCTTCAGACATCAACAGAAGTGCAGACTTTTCGATGTCCAATATCGGAACCGCTTCCTTGGTAATTTCATTGGTACTCGATGATAAGTCGACCAAAAATGCAATCGCCGGATCTCGGTTGCTATGCTGCATTCTGGAATACAAATTGGTATCGGGAGTTTGTCCCATTTTCCGTTGTACCCGAGCATCCATCCAACGGTCAAACTCCAATCTATCTCCATCTTCAAGCCCTCGTTTACGAGTGGATAGATTGTCTTTCAACATCTGAAATATCGATCGAATCTTACGCATCTCTTGTCCATGAACCTGTTGAGTGCGTTCACAGAACTGAGCACCGGAGGTGGTTGACTGAACGAGGACTTCTCGAACGAGAGTCCAATTGGGGCGAACGTCTGCCAGCTGCATATCCCATTCTGGATACCGATACATCCCACCTTCGACTTCCGAACCGTCGACAATGAACTCTGATTTTAACGGTGCGGGACCTTCTGTACGTTCAGACAGCAATGTTCCCTCACCCATCGGGTTATCGGTCAAGAACTGAAGCTGCTCAAATACATCAGCATTCTCAATCGAGGCTTTTCTCTGAGCCTGCGGTAGAGTTATCGTAGTTGATTTCGAGACAGAATTTTCTGCCTGCAAACGCATCCTTTTTCGCTTACGGTTGATTTGATCCATTGAGAACGGCACGTCCAATCGCGCATCTGATTTGATATTGAGTGCATATAAATCTTGATACAAAGATTGAACCAAAGAGATACTGTCGGCTACTGTCATTTGTTCTGAAGACAACTCCCGAATCATCCTTTGATGGGTGGACAATATGGGATGTAGTTCGACCGACAGTTCAATACTGGCAAACAACGTCTGAACATCTGCCATCAAACGCATCAACAGACTGCTTTTGGGTTTGCTTGCTTCAACCTCAGCCTCAGCCCTTCTCTGGGTGAGAACTTTATGAGCCACACCGGGATATACTGCAGACAAATGAGCAGCCACTCGATGTTCCTCTGCTAAGAAGAAGAGTGCCTTTGCCAAACGCTGATCTGGAAAGTGTCGGAAAAACCGTTCCATCAACAGTTCATTGTCACGAGCCACCGGTGGTGCTTCCAAGACATCAGACAACTCGAACTCGAAGGAACCAAACTCAAACAAAGCCGAAAGACGAGCCACCCAAACTCGATACTCTTGCCATGCAAATTCGTCTCGTCCTTCAATATACGTCGGCAGAAATATATCGATCCCGTCAGTGTATGCTCTGTCAGAAGACTGGATGGTCACAGCCCCCTGCCAAGGACCAAGATGACTCTCCATATACGGCCACAATCTAGATTGAAGGTCCGATAAGTACACTCTATTGGTGGCGGTTTTCCACTCGGAGTGACTCTTCGCTGTGTCAAGCCTCAAAAGACTCAGGGCTGTTGCAAGATTGCCCCCCTCATTTTCAGTGGAGTTGGATTTTTGCACCCATGCCGAAATCCACTCATCATCGAACTGTGTGATCAGAGTTGGAAGGACATTCCACAATTCCATCACCCACTCATCAGAATTTCCGGCGGTTTTATTGACTGCACACAAGTTCATGAAAGATTTTGAGAACCGTTGCCGATGAAAATTCCCGCACTCTTTAAACAACTCGGGAAGAGACTGTATAAAATGCTCTACACATGCATCACGGTGCCGAAAAGCCACGCACAGTTCAACCAGCCACATCCTAAATTCTGTTCCAAAGTGACCATCCCAAACCGGTATATTCTGTAGTACCACTCGTCCCATTCGGGGAGAATGACGCATCAGCACACCCAATTGACCACTGGACGTTCGCACCTGTTTTAACCGAGACCCCAACCAACTTGGCATCTAAACTCCTTCGACAATACGTATAGTCTTTGATAAGTAACACAAAAGAAACTATTGAAATGAGGCCTCTCATGTTTTCATTCAGCACCGTTGCTAAATTTTGTCTGCGATTTGGTCTAGTCAGCTTGTCCTTACTGAACGCTCCTATTTCTATTGAAGCGAGTGAACCGCCACTTGTTGAACCCTCTCCAAAGGGTATCTATAAAAACAGAAAAGACGCTGCTATCGTCATTGGGAATGAAAACTATTATCGCCTTCCACAAGCCGTGTACGCCTACAATGACGCCTCTGCAATGACGGAATTCATGAAAAACACCCGTCGAGTCTCAAAATATCGAATGACCTACCTCCAAAACACCACCCAATCAGATTTGGAAAAGGCACTCTCTAGATATTACAGAAGAACTTCACGCAAAGGAACCTTGTGGATTTATTTTGCCGGTCACGGATACACAGATGACAATGGAAATCGATACCTCTTACCGATCGATGCAGACCCCAACGATCTGAAAACGAAAGGGGTGGAAATCAACAAAATATTTGAGAAAACCAGTCAAAAAGGCAACCGAGTTGTTCTGATCATCGATGCTGGATTTGGAACGGTTGGACGAGATGGTCTGCCCGTCACAGATACGTGCCGTCGCTGCGCCAGGCGCTTGTCCGCAGGATGGATAGTAGTAGCTGTGAAGTTCTTCGGCTGGTAGAGAAGAATCGTAATTTACGTAAACAGGGATCTCGTCTAAATTGTCCGGTAGGTTGGCTACCTGGACGGTGTTGGCACTGTGGACAAACATAGTCCAATAATCAAACACATCCGAATAAGTATCATTCTGCAAAGTGATTGGATTGATGAATGCTGCAAGTGATTCAAATAAATCTGCTGCGTGGGACTCGGGATCAACCAGACAGCCCGTGGCAAGTTCTTCACCTCTTGCTACGGTATCACCGGTATTGTCGAATGTGGCCAGAGTTCGGAAAGTTAGATATGGCGAATCGCGTTCATGAGCTTTATGCTGCGGACAATTTGGATCGATATATCCTTCGATGTCGGTCAAATTGTTCAGAAACGTATCGAAATGAAGCCGCAACTCCCACCCAAAGCCATGTTGACCCTCTACGAGACTCAAGCCGAGGTAAGGCGAAGACACGTCCTCTTCAGAGTAAAACACGCTGAGACAAGATTCCTCAGTGCAGTGCACATGCTCATCGCTGACGCGAGATAGATTGCGCACCGCCCCGTCCGCAGTAGTAACCACAGGATAGCAAAGATACTCCTGAGAATTGTCTTTGATAGCGATCAAAGATTTATTCGTAAGGTCTTCAACACTAACCCGCAATTGGTTAAAGATGGAACCTTCTATGATCCATCATTAGAAAGAAATTACTGGCTAGGCGAGACTTTTGAGCAAGAAGTTAGAGATGGTGCAATTGGTTCTATCACTGGTAGCACTACTGCCGTATCGAGTAACCTCTTTGGTGTAATCTTGCCAATCAGAAATGGCTCCAACGGACCCAACACCATGAGAAGAGCGTCTACTGAGGCACAAACTGGCTGGGTAATCGGACAGTCTC
>CAJWHX010000306.1 GCA_913040875.1 uncultured Pseudomonadota bacterium
CTACGGGTCAAGTTGTTATTGCTGGAGAGGTTAAATCTAGAGTGTATTTAGATGTTCAAAAAATTGCAAGAAATGTAATCGCTAAAATTGGTTATAACAAAAGTGATTATATGTTTGATGCTAACTCTTGTGGTGTACTTTCTGCTATTCATGAACAATCTCCTGATATTAACCAGGGGGTTGAAAGATTAAATCCTGAAGATCAAGGGGCTGGTGATCAAGGAATGATGTTTGGATATGCCTGTGATGAAACAGATGTACTCATGCCAATGTCACTTCATTATTCACACCTACTCTTGGCCAAGTACGCCGAACTTCGAAAAAATGGAACTCTGAAATGGGCCTACCCTGATGCGAAGAGTCAAGTTACCATCGAATATATTGATGGTGAACCAGCTCGGATCGATGCAGTTGTGCTGTCTGCCCATCATGCAAAGTTGAATGCCTCTCGTGGTGAAACCGAAGCTGAACTGATCGAAATGAACGCCATCCGCAAAGAAGTCGAAGACAAAGTGATCCGAGCAGTTCTTCCAGCAAGCTTACTGGATGACAACACAAATTTCCACATCAATCCCACAGGTCGATTTGAGACTGGTGGTCCTGTAGGGGATGCTGGTCTCACAGGGCGTAAAATCATCGTGGACACTTACGGTGGTCATGGTGCTCATGGTGGTGGTGCCTTCTCTGGAAAAGATCCTTCAAAAGTGGATCGCTCTGCTGCCTATCTGGGCCGATACATCGCCAAGAACTTGGTCGCCGCAGGTATGGCAAAACGGTGTTTGGTTCAGTTGGCCTACGCCATTGGTGTAGCACAGCCGGTATCCATTATGATTGATACTTATGGAACAGGGGCACACAGTGATAAGCGCCTATCAGCATGTGTCGAAGAGGTATTTGATGCGCGTCCCGGAGTCTTCACAAGTCAGTTGAATTTGAAGCGTCCCATCTATCAGCAAACTGCTGCCTACGGTCACTTCGGTCGCGAAACGGCTGATTTCACTTGGGAAAGAACTGACAAAGTAGATGCCATCAAAGCCTTCTTTGCATAATGTAGAAGATCCACGTTCGTTAAAACAGGAGGGGTGACCCTCCTGTTTTAATATTTGCTCTACACACTTGTTCGAACACAACACCGTGTAGCATATGCACGGCGGGTCTAAAAGAACTGACAACACTTATACTTATGACTTGGGGTCTGCCTTCTTGCGACGCTTGATTGTCTTGGCAGTAGATTTGGACTTTGTCGATGTGGTTTTCGTCGTCTTGGTCTTCTTCGTAGTTTTGGTTGATTTACTTGCAGTTGCCTTCTTTCTAGTATTGGATTTTTTGGCCGTCGTTTTCGCTTTTCCTTTTTTCGACTTCTTGGGTTTGTTCTTTGCATGCGTCAGCATTTTAAGGGCCTCATCAAGCGTCAAGTCTTCAACGATTCGTTTACCCATAGATGCATTGACCGACCCATTGGTAACATACGGACCAAAGAATCCAGTCTTTATCAGAACTTCATTGCCCTCTTCGTCTTCCCCCAATTCTCGTAGTACAGTCTTCTTCTTTGGCGGATTGTTGAAGATGTCCAATGCTTCTTGTTCAGTAAGGGTGTACACATCGGTATTCTTCCAGTCTGATACATCGTGCAAATTAATACTGCTCTTTCCTGCTTTCAAATACGGACCATATTTTCCAATGTACAGATGCAACATTTCAGTTGTTCCTTTGACATCCACATTACCCATGGGTTTTGGAAGCTCTAGCAGTCGCAATATCTGCTCAGTCGTCAACTCCGGAGGAGCACCCACATCTCGCAATGAATCTTCCTGCAGCAATCCAACGTTTTTATTGTTTCGCTTTTTCTCATCATTGCCAACTTGAATATACCAGCCAAAACGACCGTGTTGAAGATATGCAGGACGCTTAGTCGTAGGGCAATCTAGCAAATGGACAGGATCAGGTTTGTCCTTGTGTTGACTCATCAATGCTTCCAGTTTCTCGGCATTCATCTCATCCGGTGCAACATCTGCGTTCAGATAAATGCGTTGCTCACCCTTCTGAATAAACTCGCCGTATCGGTTGAACGAAATGTGTAGTTCTTCACCACCCATTAAAACTGGATATCCTTCATTTTCAACTCCCCAGGCCAATTTGGCTTGAGATAACAAACTCTCCAATCCTCTCTCACCAAAATAAAACCCTTTAAGACAAGCCAATCGAGCCAGCTTCCCACTGGCAACCTCGTCTAAACTGGATTCCATTCTAGAAGTAAAGTCGTAATCTATCAAAGACGACAAATGCTTCTCTAGAGCACGAGTGACGATCATACCCCGGAAAGTTGGGGTGAGAGCCGATCCCTTTTTGAATACATACTGACGATTGAGTATATTTTCAATGATGCTGGCATAGGTTGAGGGACGCCCAATCCCCTTTTTCTCCAACTGCTGGACCAAAGAGGCTTCGGTGAAGCGAGCGGGTGGTTTTGTGCTGTGCCCCGCTCCTTTTGAATCGAGGACTGCCAACTCATCCTTCTCGGAGAAATTTGGCAAGACGATTTCCTTATCTGATAGCGCTGCTTCCTCATCATCCGACCCTTCGACGTAGGCAAGTCGAAACCCCTGAAAAGTATACGTCTTTCCAGTCGCAGTCAGCGTGGCCTTATCGACTGAAAACTTCGCCGTCAAACGTTCACCTTTTGCAGGCAGCATCTGAGAAGCCACCGTTCTCTTCCAGATGAGTTCATACAATCGGAACTCATCATAAGCGAGCCGTGATTGAGCGACGGATAAAGACTTGAATTGCTCCCCAGAAGGACGAATCGCCTCATGAGCCTCTTGAGCATCCTTTGAGTTGCTATATTTCATCGGTGACTTTGGTAAATATTTCTGACCGTAACTGGAAGCTATATGTGAACGTGCAGCTTGCAAAGCTTGATCCGACAAATTTGTCGAGTCTGTACGCATGTAGGTAATCCAACCATTCTCGTACAACCGTTGAGCCACCTGCATGGTCCGCTTTGCCGTCCAACGAAGTTTTCGAATCGCTTCCTGTTGCAACGTCGATGTAATAAAGGGTGCCTTGGGTTTTTCTGTAAACCCTCTTGTCTTCTTAGATGTTACGAGAGCATTCTCACCTTGTATAGCAGCCTCTATCGTTTTCACCATCGATTCTGTGAGTACTAGGTTCTTACGAATCAGTTCTCCTTTGTCATTGAACGCGCTGCCGTTGGCTATCGACTGCCCATCCCACTCAGACAATCTTGAGGTAAAAGACTTCCCACTCGCCTGTAATGTTGCCTCTAAGGACCACCAATCTGCAGAGACAAATGCCAAACGCTCTCTCTCACGCTCAACGGTCAAACGAAGAGCTGCAGATTGTACACGACCAGCACTTAGATTTCGATTTCTCAGTTTATCCCACAACAATGGAGATACTTGGTATCCATACAAACGGTCCACAACACGACGGACCTCCTGAGCCTGCACCAGATGTTGTTTGATATCTCGCACATTCGCCAAGGCGTTTTTGATTGCTTTGGGCGTAATCTCATGAAAGACGAGTCGTTTTACTGGAACCTTTGGCTTTAAAACTTCCATTAAGTGCCAAGCTATGCTCTCTCCTTCACGGTCCTCATCGGTTGCCAGATACAGCTCATCGGCTGACTTCAATAACTTCTTTAAATGTGCAACATGCGCTCGTTTTGCATCTGATACCACATACAAAGGCTCAAAGTCTTTCTCTATATTGATCCCAATTCGGCTCCAAGACTCCTTCTTGATCGCTGCAGGAATTTCCTTTGCCGACCTTGGCAAATCTCGAATGTGTCCAATACTGGCTTCAACAAGATATTCTTTTCCCAAAATTTTTGAGATTGTTTTTGCTTTGGCTGGAGATTCCACGATGACTAATGATTTTCCCATGTTAATTTATTCCTTGATATGGTGGTGGTGGGTAAAGTATTGCTACCTTTTCAAAGACTCGTCAACTACTCTACAGTTTTTTTTCGGATTAAAACCATCCCATATGACTTGAAGAACGTCTACAATTGCCTTTTTTGGGGTCGGTAAAATTTCACGTCTCTTTCGGATAACGAGAAGAGTTCAACAATATTTTTGTTACCATTAGAACATACTGTACCTGTAAAAAAGATAAAACCAATTTTTGACCGGTGATCTTTTATTCTTATTGGAGTCCCAAATGGCACACTCAACGTATCCCAATTTACTATCTCCATTGGATTTGGGCTTTACTACTTTACGAAACAGGGTCTTGATGGGTTCGATGCATACGGGGCTAGAAGAAGACTCTGAAGGATTTAACCGTATGGCAGCATTCTTTGCCCTCAGAGCAAAAGGAGGGGTTGGGTTAATTGTAACCGGCGGATTCTCACCCGATATGTTTGGAGCACTCAAACCACTCGGGTCCAAACTAACGACAAAAAAAGAAGTCCTAAAACACAAAACCGTCACTGATGCAGTCCATGCAGAAGGCGGTAAAATCTGCCTCCAAGTTTTACATGCAGGACGCTATGGGTATCATCCATTGTGTGTTGCCCCCTCTCGGAAAAAATCACCCATCTCAATTTTTACTCCATGGAAACTCCCGCAATGGGGCATCAAACGGACGATTAAGAACTTTGTACGGTGCGTCACACTGGCAAAAGAGGCAGGGTATGATGGCGTCGAGATCATGGGTT
>CAJWHX010000307.1 GCA_913040875.1 uncultured Pseudomonadota bacterium
TTGTCAAATGTAGTGATCACCAAAAGTGGGAGTGCGTCGGTACCATTTCGGCAGACCCAGATGTAAAAGAATGGTCCATGTACGTATATGAGAGCAACCAAGTTGTCATCTCTCGTCAGGAACATACTCGCACGGTCGTATCCATCATAGATGTCTGCACAGGAGAGCCAACAGCACCTTTGCTTGAACTGACCCGTATGGAGTCTCCAAGTTTCTGTACATTGGCAGATGGCACGCTACTGTGTTGCACAAAGCATGATTGCCACAGCATTTTTGTATAGAGCTGTATACAGAATGTCGGACGTACACTATCAATCTTTACAAACGATACGAAACCCCAATGAGTCCCAGCCTTCAGTCGCAGGTGCTCGGCCACGAAGAGTGACTCTAGAGTTGATCTCATCTCCTGTAAAGGATCCTCCTCTACAGACTCGCCCTCCATCATCGGTAAAAGATATCGGATCAGAGTCGGGTGACCGTTCGTAGAATGTCGAGTCGTATCCATCCCAGCACCATTCCCACACCAGACCACTCATATCGTACAAACCAAGAGCATTTGGCGCTTTCATCCCAACTCGTGGCAACACGCGCTCGCTATTGCTGGCGGTCCAAGCCACAGCATTGATATCCTCTGAACCTGAAAACTGAAATGGTTGAAACGCTTTGGCTGCACATTCCCACTCTGCTTCCGACGGTAATCTATATCCGTTGGCTACCAAGTCGTAGCGCACATCGCTTACTTTGAGCGGCAAATTGTCTTTCGTGAGCATCTCTGACTCGACCCAATACACTGGTTCCCTGTCCGTTGCGACACTCAATTGATTGCAAAATACCAGTGCCTCGAACCAATGTACCTGTACGACCGGCTTTAAGGCCCCTTGCAAATCAGTTGGCATCTCTGGAAGGTAGCCCATGATAGACCAAAACAATTGTTGGGTGACGGGAACGCTCCCTATCCAAAACCCTTCTGTCAACTGGACCGTGTGAATCGGTTGTTCAAAATCCCAAGCCTCCAGAGAGTCATCACCCATATCAAATGAACAAGCCCCTACCCATTCCATTGACTCTGATAGCTGTCGTAAACGACTGGACAATATCCCATCATCTTGTACAGTCAGCAACGAACCATCTAATTTGAACAGCTCGTCAAACGTACCTCTATGAACTAATCTTGCCAAGGTTTCACGGTCCAACGAGCGCACAGAACTCCAAAATTCCGACCAGTCTACAATACTATCAATCGGTTCATAGACGCCATACTCCAACTGAACATGGTTCATCCAATACGGCAACGGAGCACTTGATCGCAATGCAGTGTCTATGGCTACGATGGGTTTAAAGGCTTCCATTTCGGTAGACAACCGACACTCAAGTTCTGATATCCATTCCAGCAATTCAACATTGAGATTTTTCGCCTCTGAGAGTGATAATGGAATCCGTTGACCTTTGTGTACCCAAATCAATCGATTCCGATGAATATGTACTGTTGGCTTCATTGAATAATCCGATCACTGTTCGAGTCAATTTGATAGAAAATTTGGTTCCGTCTTGTTACTAGGACAGGACATTGATGTTCTATCGTCTCTACAGGAAAATTACCATGTCCCAACGTATACTGTGCTACTTACCCGCTGAACGAGTCTCTTTGTGCACAACCATTTTCTCTGCCAAAGCGATCCCTGTTGTAGACCTCTGTTACTCTGATCGTTCTAGAGTTCCAAATGGGGCGTGGGTTCGAACAAGAAGCAAACGAGACATCCCTGGTAAGGGTCCAGTAATTTTGGCTGGTGGACAGCATCGTTCACCGATTAGAGGTCGCGAAACATGGTTGGAAGTTACCAAATTACGGAAGGTTCCTAGAGGCTTTGCCGGAATCATCTTGCGAACTCGAGAGGCTGGTGGCTGGTGCTCGGACAAGACTTGGGGAGAATTACAAGACAAGATATCCAAATTGGATGCCGAAAAAACCATCCTCGATGTGGGTTTTTCACCAGATGAATGGCGACCACTTCAAAAACAGTTTGCTGGAACAGTCATCTCGTCACAGCTGTTTGCCTTTTCAGAGTTTGGACTGCCAACCCAGCTGCTGACGTTACTGCAGCGGCTAAACGAAGCCCACTTAATTCACCACAACAATAGCTCCGTAGCCAGTCATCCCCTCAGTGAGGGACTGGAAAATCTCATCAGTGGAACAGACTGGTGGCGCATTTCCGATGGGTGGCTTCGAGAAGACAACCCGTCTGCAAAACCTGCACCTTGGGGTTCGGCAGCTCTACAAGCCATCGAGTACACTCAGAAGTTTGGCTCTATTGAAGCGTTTTTAACCGCATATCATACTAAACATGTGTCTATAGAAAACACACCTTTAGATTCCATATCGCCTTCAATACCTGTCATCGTCCAACCGAATCTTGAAGATACAGAAACGGTCATACACAACACGCCAATTGCTACAGACACGACTTTGCCAAGGACAATCGTCACTCCACCTGAGCGTAGTCAAGAACCCATCGCCATTGTTGGAATGGGGTGTCGACTTCCGCAAGCCAGCACGATTTCAGAATTGGAAACCCTACTGCGAAACGGTACCGATGCCATTCGAGAAGTTCCAACCGATCGCTGGGATCCACGGTTGTTCTGGGATGCAGATCCGAAAGCAGAGGACAAGACCTACAGCAAGATCGGCGGTTTTATCGATGGGTTCCACTTTGAACCAAAGCGATTCCGAATTCCTCCGAAAGTCGCCTCGCAAATTGATCTCGTACAGCAACTGACCCTGATGAGTGTTGCCGATGCCTTAGACGATGCGAAGTTCACTGCCAACAACAATGTATCCAACGAGCGTGTTGGAGTAATCTTGGGCAATTCAATGGGTGGTGAATCCTCCGATGATCACACCATTCGCACACGGATCCCTGAGATTGTTCAACACATGATTGAAGGATCGACCTTTACAAATCTGTCTGCAGAAAAACAATCCGCGCTGCTTCAAGACATCGAGCGCAGTAAAGACCGATTGCCCACCATTAATGAAGACACCATGCCCGGCGAACTGGCCAATGTGGTTGCCGGTCGAATTGCCAATGCGTTTGATTTTAACGGTCCCAATTACACGGTTGATGCTGCCTGCGCTTCTTCAATGGCCGCCATACAAGCGGCGGTGAAAGGACTCCACGACGGCGAATTTGACATGGCAATTACCGGTGGTGCCGACCGATCAATGGGGGTCCCCACATACGTTAAGTTCTCGAAAATTGGAGCTCTATCTCCAAACATCTCCGCTCCCTTCGATGAGTGCGCCAATGGTTTTGTAATGGGTGAGGGGTGTGCGATACTTATCCTGAAACGCCTCTCTGACGCTGAACGCGATGGGGACCGGATTTATGCAACGATTCGCGGGATCGGTGCTTCAAGTGACGGCAAAGGCAAAGGGATTACAGCCCCGAACCCTAAGGGGCAACGACTGGCGTTGCAGAGGGCCTATCACAACGCAGGGGTTTCCATTGATAGTGTTGCCTATTTTGAATGTCACGGTACCAGCACTCAAGTGGGAGACAAGGTAGAAGCCACAGTACTGACAGAATCTTTGACGGCCCAGCATACAAAGCCTGGTTTGGCAAAGCCTGGTTTGGCAAAGCCTCGCTTGGGATCGATCAAAAGTAATATTGGACACCTAAAGAGTGCCGCTGGAGCTGCTGCCGTCGTAAAAGGTGCCCTCTCTTTGTACCACAAAACATTGTACGCCACAGCCAATGTCACGACGCCGCGTCAAGATATCCCGTTGGACAAAATTCAGATCCAAACGCGTACAGAACCATGGGAATCCACCGAGATTCGTCGGGCCGGTGTATCGGCATTCGGATTTGGGGGAACCAATTTCCACATCGTTTTAGAAGAGCAACATAGCACTGTTCTACGCTCGGAAAGCGTCATTCAGGAACCGATTCCTGTCGAACTGACTTGCCTATCTGCCTCAACGAACAACGTCCTCCGTGAAACCATCGAACAGCTTGAGCAAACTGGAGAGGCACATTTCAATCCCATCGATCCAATCCGCGTAATCTTTTCAAGCGCAGACGACGCAGAACTCTCGAGTCAAATCGAAAGACTCTTGGAAACACTCCATAAAGAAAGAAATCCAGCCACCTTATCCGGTCGCGGAATATTTTACATTGACCGTCGCGACGGAGATTTCTCAAAGGCTACAAAGGCCTTCTTGTTCACAGGCCAAGGTAGCCAATACCTCAACATGGGTATGGAACTCGCCAAAAGATTTGAGATTGTACAGCAAACCTTTGACGAAGCCGAGCACATTTTTCAAAAGGAAGTCGGCGTTTCATTAAAGTCCTTCATCGAGGGCAACTCCAATATGAGTCTGGAAGATCGTGAGGCTCAGTTAAAAGACACACGCATCGCTCAACCAGCAACACTTGCGATGGACATTGCGATTGCAAGACTCCTTCTATCTTTTGGTATTGAAGCCGACATGGTCGCGGGACACTCTTTGGGGGAATACGCAGCCTGTGTCGTAGCTGGAATACTTAGCTTCACCGATGCGATTCACGCAGTCTCTGCCCGTGGACGAGAAATGGCCGCCATTCATCTAGATGACGCAGGGAAAATGGCGAGTATTTCAGCCGGAATGAATACGGTGGCGCCGTTACTAGAGCAGGCTGA
>CAJWHX010000308.1 GCA_913040875.1 uncultured Pseudomonadota bacterium
CCGCCGATCACTGCTACACCACCGTCCCAGCCATTGCTATCCCATGTACATTCGACATACCCATCACCATCATCATCGCTCTCATTGCTGGGGAGTCCACCGACACAGGTGTTGATCTGACCATCACACAATTCTGCTGCAGAGGGGTGGATCGTTGAGTCTTCATCATCACAGTCTGTTCCAGATACAATGACACCCGATACCGTCTGTGAACCATATCCATCGCCATCTTCGTCACGCATACAGTCCAAAGCACTGTCTGATGAGGCTGCTCCTGGAAAGGCAAAAGCATCTCCATCTGCACAATCATCACCACCGACGACGCTGCCCAAACCGTCCCAGCCACCAGCATCTAAGGTACATACCGAATAGCCATCGCCATCCGAATCAACCTCTCCGGACAACATTGCATTTCCACACGCGTTCACCTGACCATCGCACAGCTCTGCCGCACCCGGATAGACTGTTGCATCTGTGTCGTCGCAGTCAGTGTTGTCTAAGGAGGTATCAGACGGTTGCTGACACGACACTTGAGCCGCAGCAGAATTGCCAAAGCCATCCGTGTCCAAATCGGCATACCAAATCTGACCAGGAAACTCTGTCGCAGAGACATCATCACAATCATTACCGCCAATTACGGAGGTGTCGCCATCCCAGCCTCCACCGTCTATGGAGCATTCAACATAACCGTCGATATCATAATCTGTTTCATTCGATGGGATCGTCAGTGCACACGCATTGGACTGTCCATCGCACAGTTCCGGAGCATTTAAATATACAGTTGCATCATCATCGTTGCAGTCGTCACTATTCAACACATAACCACTTGGTTGCTCACAGGCCGACGTTGGAACGTTTGGTGTTCCAAATCCGTCTTGATCTGTATCGATATAGTATGTTTGAGATATGTATACAGTAGCATCTGCATCGGAACAATCATCGCCGCCAACAACCTCTAGAGCGCCGTCCCAACCATTATTATCCCATATACACTCGACATAGCCGTCACCATCGTCATCCACTTCATCTTCGGGTAGAACACCACCACACGCATTGACCAATCCATCGCACAGCTCTATGGCTTCTGGATAAATCGTAGAATCGTCATCGTTGCAGTCCTCGCTGTTTAAGACATAGCCCTCTGGTTCTGTACAAGAAACCTGAACATCTTCAGCATCCCCAAAGCCATCTACATCGGAGTCCCCATACCATTCTTGAGTTGGAAATAACATTGGATCTTCATCATCACAGTCATCACCACCTTGAACCGATTCATCACCTTCCCAGCCATTGTCCACAACTGTACAAACAACAAATCCATCGCCATCACCATCCACCTCTACATCTGGCAGCGTTGCGTCGCAACCATTGATGACGCCATCACACAACTCTTCTGTATCGGGATGACGCAAAGCATCCGCATCGTCACAATCACCGCCCGGCAAATCACCTGTCTCCAGCAATCCGAGTGTTGCAACGCCGACATAATCGTTTGGTATAAAACCATCGCCATCTTGATCAAAGTCATCGAGTCCGTCGCAGTTTTGATCGATGCCGTCATACGGTCTATCTTCTGCACCGACAAATATATCTGCCGCTCGAATTGGAGAATCATACTCCATCGCACCAACTGGTGGAATCGGATCTTCTGCAGACTCCCAACAATCGGTCAATCCGGACACACCATCGCCATCTGCATCTTTGGCTTCCCAGCTGTTGTAACAACCAGAACTCAGCAGTGTAACCAAGCCAAAAAAATGTATTTGCCCAAACAACTGTGTTTGCATTGAGTTCTCCATTATGTAGTGTCTCAAAACTTAATGCTATTAAATATCACTCTACTCACTGTATCACAATCATCCACGCAAAAAGAAGCGGTATACAGATAGATTTTAAAGATATCACACATTCACAATGACACCTTTTATGAAAGTCAATACAAAGCAGACATGTCCAAATTGCTCTTCATGCTATTCAGCATCGGTTTCGTGATCATTCGTGTGCGATTTCACAATCCGGATCAAGCTACTCAAACGGAGGTCCAACCCCTTCGAGAGAAGATTCTTGCCACTCAATTTAGCCTTATGTTGCTAACCAGTCATGGCTGGTGGCTATCTCAAGATGGTGGTGGTCCCTTGAATCATTGGGGACTTTGGCTGGGAGCTATTTGCATGGGCATCAGTCTTCCTTTGCTGTATTGGGTGCACCATAGTTTGGGCACCTATTTCTCCGCTAGACTGGTCTTGCAACCCGAGCATGCGATAATTCAAAACGGTCCCTATCAATGGGTTCGTCACCCAATGTACAGCGTTGGTTTCTTGTATCTTATTGGGTCGGGACTTCTTAGCAGTTCTTGGATTGTTGGACTGGCACCCACACTGAGTTTCGCTATACTCGTTTGGATGAGGATTCAAGATGAGGAGAGCATGCTCTCTAATTTTTCAGATGAATACACTTCGTATATGAAAAGAACCGGACGATTTCTTCCAAAGCTGTAGTGGACCACATTTCTGTCACGCGTCTATTCACAAAAACTCGTTGAGGTGCTCGTGTAGCTGGGCTATCGAAAAGGGCTTGTTTAATATTGGTCGGCCGGCCGAGTGTATCTTGTGAAGCAAATCCTGACCAACCCCACCCGTCACAAACAACAGTCTATCAACAAGGGAACAATGCGTTTTGAGCAACCATTCATATAAATCCAGTCCACCACCTCGAGGCATCATAATATCGCACAACATGACGTCAAATGCCTGTGGATCAGCGGAGATTAACGTCTGAGCCTCTGGCAAAGAAGAGCACACCGTTGAGGTATGAGGCTGAAGCATCATCGTCAGTAAATCAAGCAACATTTGCTCATCATCCAGAATTAAAATGTTCAGCACTTTCATATCATCTTCTCTCAAAGTCTATGGTAGCACAAATAGGCATCTCACGACTGTTGAAATATGTCTAAATTTGACGTTCATGTGGGGTTTGAGTCCGTTCAATCCGAACAATCAAAAATAGCAAACCCAAATGGCTGAAGATATCGCCCATCATCGGTCAACACCCCATGTGTCGCCGTGCGATCACACATGGCATTTGGAAGTGGAACCCGTTTACCTGTCCAATTCAATACGACGTACCATTGACTGTCGGAACCGCACCTCCAAAACCCACTCTCCTCCCATTCTACAGAACCGTGTATAAACACGCTGTGCTCTCGTCTAAGTGCTATCAATCGTTGACACCAGTGCAGTACGGAATCTGGATTTTCGACTTCGCTTGCAACCGTTCTATCACCGTATACCGGTAGCCATGGCGTCGTATTCAACCATGAATCATCTCCCCAATTCATAGGGGTTCGAGCTCCATCTCGCCCTTTGTAAAAGGGGTAAAATCGTTTTCCGGGAGGATCCACGATATCTTTTTTTGCCAAATTGACATGAGGCTGATCTATCTCTTCTCCATAATACAAGACTGGGGTGCCTTTCAACAGCAGCTGCAACACCAACATGAACACCCCACGGTTTGGATGTTCACCCCAACGTTGTGACTGACGAGGAAAATCGTGATTGCTCCACACCCAAGCAGGATGGTCAACAGATGTAGACAACTCCAAAATCTTAGCTGGCAAACGCTTCCAAGGGGCGTGGAGTGGAGAAAAGTCAAACGCCAGATGCAACTTATCTACACCCACATACGATTTGGCTACCAAATATTCAAAACGTTCATCCAGTGTCTCCCCTATCAATACAGCGTCATACTCATCTGCCAACGTCCTGAATGCATGCAAGACGGGAAGCAATTCTGGTCTATCTCGATCATAGATGTGTTCTTGACCAATGTAGCCATAGAAGATTCCACCGAACAATCCTAGAACATCTTTACGCCTAGGATTGTTACGAAACGCTTGGTCTTTGCAATATGAATTGAAGACATCCAATCGGAAGCCATCGACACCCTTTTCATACCAAAATCTCTGAACCGATAAAATCGCGTTCAACACATCGGGATTCGACCAATTCAGATCTGGCTGAGACTTTGCAAATGTATGTAAATAGTACTGATCTCGCTTCGAGGAATGGGTCCAGGCTGAACCACCAAACACAGATGCCCAATTGTTTGGTTTGTCACTCCAGATGTACCAATCTGCTGTCTCAGAATTACGTTCTTGTGCCGCTAAGAACCACGGGTGCAGATCCGAAGTGTGATTGAATACACCATCCATAACCAGTTTCATACCCCGTTCATGAACAGAATCGATCAGCCTCTCAACCTGTTCCATGGTTCCAAACAATGGATCAATACGGCAATAATCAGAAATGTCATACCCAAAGTCCGCTTGAGGAGATTGAAAGATCGGCGACAACCAAACCGCATCGACGCCAAGCCACTGCAGATGGTCCAGTTTACTTATGAGACCCTCGATGTCCCCTATCCCATCGCCATTTTCATCTTTAAATGACCGTGGGTATACCTGATAAAAGACCGCCTCTTTCCACCAGCTCATCTTCTGGGACCATTATGGCTCATAGATCGTCTCATGATCAGCCCGAGAAAAGTGCTGATAATCCTTTACGCCAAGCTTTTGAGATCCCCATCGCCAACCATGCTGTTCGAATACTTCGACGATGGTATCCCCTTCGTTGATCATCCCTGGAATTTTCGTTGCTCGAGATACGAACTGTCCAG
>CAJWHX010000309.1 GCA_913040875.1 uncultured Pseudomonadota bacterium
CGTCACAGTTGGTAGATATCTAGATGATCCCTCTTCTCGAATTTCAACCAATACAGTCTCTTGCAGCGGTTGATACGTAAGTTCTACTGGGTCAAATGGCTCTGGCAAGGGAAGATCCCAATCTCGAGGTACTTCAATATGGCTCTCGGCGCGTCTCTTACGACGGACCTCTCGAGCCGCACCTGCAGACGGATCATCACCGCAGTACTCATCATCATCTGGAACAAATCCTTCCACTGCAGAAATCTCAATGCTCTTGAAACCAGATTTGAGCAGCAGGGTCACCACATCATCTTCTTGCTGACGAACCCCAGTAAAGCGAATGGATAAAATCTCGAGAAGACGTAAAATTTCTTCCCAAGCAACATCCGGTGAGAGGGTCAAACGACGAACACCATCCCGAAACAGTCGAAAAGCAAGAGAGCGATCGCGATCGCGTTCAAGATAGACGACTTCAGCACCACGCACCATCTCAAAGGGACGAATCTCCAAAGACATCTCTCCATATTGTTTCAATGCGAAATCAATCTTTTCTTGCATATCAGCCAAGAAGCCACGAATTGCATCATTGCGAGTATCGTAGATCAAGAAAGAGCGCGCAGTCCGTGCAATCGACCGCAATGCTTCGTTGGTTGCTCGTCCCGCTGGGGTTCCGCCAAGCGCGACCTCATCTTCTAAAACTTCATCATGATAAGCCGTTTCAGGATCCAAACCTTCTAGAAGATCCTCATGATCTGTGGTATCGGAAGCCTTTTCAGTTGCTCCGTCAGAGGCAGGGGTATCAGGTGTATTTGAGTTTTCCAATGTCGACATGTCTTCTAATCTACTAAACAAGAGGATTTTTATCAACCCAAAATTCTTGCTGCATGCCACACAGAAATTCAATCGCTCACTTTATGTGGCTGGGTCTCAACAAAAAGAATTCTCCTCCGTGAACCCATGGAGTACTGGGAAAGTCTTGCATCCAACGATTCCTCTGAAAAATTTCCATCCAATCTCCCAAGGACAGCACCAACATGTGATGAGTCTCATGGTGAGACTGTACAATGTCATGATCATGCTCTCGAATTAGTACCGAAAACTCCACAGCCACTCTGTCTGATTTCGGGTCGGAGTCCCAATGCCATTCCGTAAAGTGAACTCGAGCGCGCTCACCTTCCGCCTCAGCAGTCAAAATCCTTTCTTCAAATGTTTCCTTACACACATCTGGAACGACTACGGCAACACCATCTCTAGAGATATGAGCGCGCATAATATCTAAGACCTTTGCAACCATGGATGTATCTTCCAAATACATCACGGCATCGTGTAGCAATATTACATCAAATTGCTCTCTCAAATCAAGCGTGGTCATATCCGCATGAATAATCTTTGCGTTCGGATTACGAAGACCAGCCTCTACAAGCATCTTCTCACTAGAGTCAACAAGTGTTACCTCAATATCTGGACAAATAGCCTGTACATCGTGGAGCAAATAGCCTCCGCCAGCACCCAACTCCAAAATATTCTTGGGGCTTCTACCCAATGCAGCGCTGACAATCTCACACAAGTCTTGTGCTTCATTTGTGTAGGTTCCCGCAGGTGTTACTTCCGACCACAACCATGACAAATCCCCATATAGCCTCATATCCACTCCAAAAGATGCCCCTAATGATAACCCGTGCTATTTTATATATAAAGGGAGCCCTTAATGATTTCCGAACGTAAAGCCTTGCGATGGTCTCTGTTTTTTATTGCCAGTATAACCACCGGATGTACCGTTGGACTTGGAAGAATTGACAAATCTGTCGATACGGCTGAGTTCATTACTGATACTGGTGCTGTTGTAGATACTGGAGCACCGGTAGATAGTGGGGATCTAGATACAGACGATACCGACGACACACAAGACACACAAGACACACAAGACACACAAGATACGGAAGATACACAACCAACATCAGATATTGATGGAGATGGATTCTCCGTAGAAGATGGCGACTGTAACGATACTGACCCTTTAATTTCACCAACCATGACGGACGACTGCGACGGTATCGACAACAACTGCGATGGACAAATCGATGAGAACGCAATCGGTGCCATCTATGAGCCAAATGACACCCCTTGGAATGGATATTTCATAGGAGACTATTATGCTGGCGAATATACAGAGGTTCAAGGGCTGATCACAACTGACAGCGATGTGGACATCTATGAGTTTTTCTTGGAAGATGGATGGTTTGATGATTTCGGTGTGGACTTTGAGCTGCATGCCATCGGTCTCCAGGCTGATTTTGCCATTGAACTGTGGCTGATTGAAAATTACGACGGACAAACAGAAGAACTCCTTTTAACTGTCAACAACCTCAACAGTGGAGGACTGGAGCGCGGAGACTTCGAAGGCGAGTGGCTGATTGACGACAGTGGATATTATGAATTTCGAGTCTACACAATCAGTGGAGCAGATTGTGATGCTCACTATCAACTCGACATCTGGATGAGCCCATAAGATAAATGTCTATACCACCTGTTGCATCGGACGTTTTATGTCCACATACAGATTGTTGAACAGCAGATTTAGGGATATACTGAACCCATGAGATTTACCCTTCGTGATTATCAACAAGCCACCATTCAAGCGGCGATGCAGGCCAGAAGAGAAGGCTTCAAACGACTCCTAGTTTGCCTACCCACAGGCGCTGGTAAAACCGTTATATTTAGCGAGTTGTGTCGTCTTGCCAAACGCAATGTATTGGTACTCGCCCATCGAGAAGAATTGCTGTTTCAAGCGAGATCTAAGATCGAATTGATGACCAACAACCTGGTCAAAGTGGGCATTGAACAAGCGGACTCTCATTGCGATGGTGACTGCAAAGTCGTTGTAGCATCGATTCGTTCACTGCGAGAAGATAGATTACAGGCATTAAATGAACAGTTTAACTTTGGGCTCGTGATTTATGATGAATGCCATCACGCCGCGGCGGAAGACAATATGCGGGTCCTCAGACAAGTTGGGGCTTTTGATGCAGACTGGTCTGGCACACTGATTGGGTTTACCGCAACACCCAGCCGAGCCGATGGCATTGGGCTCGAAAAGGTCTTTGAAACCATTGTATACGATCGAAACATCTTGGATATGATTCGCGAAGGATATTTGGTCCCACTTCGGGGATACCGAATCAATACAGATGCAGACCTAACAAATCTATTGGGAGAAACCGAAGACCAAGAACGCGTAGACATTGAATCTAGAAATGCCCTCGTCGCCCGCTCAATTCAAGAACTCGCCAGAGATCGTCGCACCATTGTATTTTGTGTAACGGTTGTACACGCCATCAACCTTGCACGATCACTCAACAACTTGGGTATACCGACTGGGGTTGTCTATGGCGATATGCCTCGAGAAGAACGGCTTGCAACTCTCAAAAAATTTCGTACAGAAAAACTCATGTGCATCACCAATGTCATGGTACTCACTGAAGGCTTTGATGACCCTGGAGTATCTTGCATCGCGATGGCAAGACCCACCAAATCTGAAGGACTGTATGCGCAATGTGTCGGACGAGGAGCCAGACTCGCTGAAGGTAAAGAAGACTGCTTGGTTTTAGATTTTGTCGATCTATCTGATTTATCTCTGGTGAGTCTACCTTCACTGGTTGGCCTACCTAAGGAACTCAATCTAGAAGGTGAACTGATTACAGAAGCGGTTGAAACCTATCGTCAACTACCATTTGATTTCCCGGCATTTGAAATCGAAGCCGCTGAAATCACGCTGAGCGATGTTAAACACCGTGCTCAGGTTTTTGATCCACTCACAATGGAACTACACCCCGAAGTGGTTGCCATCACCGCAAACGGATGGTTTTCACTGGGACAAAAGGGCTTGGGTCTTCATTTTTGGGACCACAGCGAAAGTCTCTGCACCGCGATCATCCTTAAAGTTCCCAAAAGAAAAGGACGACGAAAACGATACGCTGTTCACATTGATGAAGTTGAAGTCGCAACCTTTACCAAAATCATTGATGCCGTAGAAGCCGTTGACTACGAGATCAATCGTATGGGACGGATACAACGCCTATCTGCGCGAGATGATGCCGACTGGAGACTCGCTGATGCACCAGAGATGATTCAACGGCAACTCAACTCCTTCCATCCTCCAAGAATGGCGGAAAATTTAGGGGATGCACTTGGCTATCTCTTGTATGCAAAACACAATCCGGCGATCATGGGAATCGATCAAACATCCACTATTGAACGTTCGTTGCAATCTAAGGGTCGGGGATGGCCGTCTCCATGGACGGCTGACGCGTAGACAAGTCTTCTTCCATTTCGATTTTTCTAATCTGAACCTTATCGATGGCTCTTGGTGTTCCAGAGATGACTGTGCATTCGGCATCCTGACCGAGTTTGAATATCTCTCCCACTTCTGGTATACGCCCTAACTCTTCGATAATGAGTTCCCCAACCCGCATGTCTGGCAGGTTGACAAATATGGTTTCATTGACGTCTATAGAATCGGCTTCGGCGATGACCCAAACCGTATCATCTGAAATGATTTCAATCTCCTGAACCTCTCTATCTGTTTCATCAACAATGTCACCCACCAACACTTCCATCCCCATCTGGTGCTGTTTGCCCCGAGTCTGTTGAAAAAGCAATTAAAGA
>CAJWHX010000310.1 GCA_913040875.1 uncultured Pseudomonadota bacterium
GGGGGATGGCAGAGCGGATGGCTGCGCGGACGGAGTATCATTCGTTGAAAGAAGTGATGCGTCCATTGTTGTTGGATGGATTTCAATTGCTTGAATCCAAGAGCCATCGACAACCGTTGTCTCGATCCTACATGGTTTTGTTAATCGGTGCCATTTATAGAGATGTGCATTTGCATGTGAGCACAGATGATAAAGTTCAGCAAACACTCGAAGAACATGTTTCCAGAATACGAGAGCTTTTGTTTGAGCACGGTACACGCGCGTTAATCGTAGAGGATATAGAAAGTAGATTGGATACAATTTGGGCAGAGATTACAGATGGGGTTCAAGAATCTTTGACCAGTCATATCATTGAAGTTTTGCATCATCGATATACAGGGTTGGTTCAACTCGGCATTGCCGACTTTGATGTGATAGAACCGACTTTGGATCAACAATACAAGATCTATTTAAGCAGACTACCTATACCGACAGGTGTATCAGAAGATGGAAGTGTCAATTGGGATACATTGACGCCTGAGCAAGCGAAGCTAGCTATCATTCGAATTTGGCAGCGATTGACGATTCTTCAGCACGGATTGACCATCGAAAAGGCCTCTCATGATTGGGTTGATTCAAGTCATGGTCCCTCAATACGCAGTAGGAGTGGCAATGTTGGGGCGGGAAATCTGAATTTCTCCAATCTATCGTCCTTCTTTCCTGCAAATTACTACAATGCACATTTGAGATTTAGGGTTGGGGAGCCGTGGCGAGAATTTTTGTTGCGATACTATTCTAGTCACAAAGAAACAGTCAAAGGCAAGATGAAGTTTTTGGTCCACAATACACGTGTCACATTAACCGTAGATGTGAAGTGGGCACGGTGTTCGAATTGTACACAAGTCCGTCCTTTGATTACTGATCTTGAAACCCAATCGAAAACATTGAAGTGTTGGTCTTGTGCTGGGGATATGAAGCATATCAATGTTGGTAAAGTGAAGACACTGGAAGAAAAACAGTTCTGGGATAGGAATCAGTTCTATCATACTATGGTTCAGCGATGTCGTGCAGATCATGCAAATCCGGTGTTCAAACCATTCCCGCTGCTAACCGCTTCTCATACGGCAGCACTTTCGGATTCTACCATTGGAAACTCTGAGAGTAGATTGGAGTCGTATGAATTGCGCTTTCAAGACGTGTTGGTCAATAAGATGCCTCCGATTGATGTGTTGTCGGTCACAACTACGATGGAAGTCGGTATCGATATTGGTTCGTTAACGGCTGTTGCAATGCGAAATGTGCCTCCTGGTCGAGCTAATTATCAGCAGCGTGCGGGGCGTGCCGGACGTCGAGGTTCTTCGTTGTCGACCATTTTGACGTGGTGTGGGCCAAGCAGTCACGATTTGGAATACTACAAGTACCCCGAGCGCATGATCAGTGGAGAAATATCGGATCCAAAAGTTAGAATTGACAATCTACAAATCATTCGTCGGCACTTGTACTCTCATATTTTCACCGCGTTTCAGTTGGCTCGTTTAAATACCACAGCCGCTGGTGTCATGGAGAGTCTGGGGACGGTGGACGATTTCCTCGAAGATGATGTTTCAGGATTTACGTTTGTTGGATTAAAACAATGGTTGCAAGACGAGCATACCGCACTGACTGCTCAATGTTTGAAATTGTTGTCAGCCTTGGACATTCAAGATGTAGATGATTTTGTAGAAGGAGTACTTGATGCAGACTCAAAGACCAGTTTGATACAAATTCTGATTGATAAGCACATCGCCTCTGAAGGTGTCTCGACGGAAGCAGAGAGCGCTGAGAATGATGAGTTGTCTGTTTTGCAGACAAAATTGGATAATGCTGAGAAGAAATATAATTTGTTCAAAGATGATGAAGATGTAGGACCGCTGCTGGAGACGCAGATCAGTACTCTTAAGGATAAGATTTTTGATCTTGAGCAGAGTTTGGCGGATGAGATTACCACTGTCCTTTCGAGTAATCAGGATATCAATTTGCAGGAAGCCTTACTCGATCGTTTGTTCAGCAATGGTATTTTGCCGAGCTATGCTTTTCCGACACAAGTGACGTCCTTTTATGTGTTTGACAATCAGCAAACTCAGCATTCTCAGGCCTTTAACTTCAAATATCAACCCCAGCGTGAACTAAATCAGGCTTTGAGTTTGTATGCTCCTGGGCGTAGCGTGTTTGTGGATAAGTTAGAGCACTATTCCTTCTCGCTGTTCTCCCCTTATATGGGCTCAAAGAAGCACGGACGTTGGAGTGATTTTAAGAGAATGAAAAAGGAGCACAAGCTTTATTTTGCCTGTATGCAGTGTCCGTTTGCAGAGGTGGTGAAGTTTGATCAAGATTTGGTCGGTACTTCTCAAGATTGTCCTGCTTGTAAAGGAAAACAAACCTTGGGTCCCGGTATTGAATGGTTTAAACCTTGTGGCTTTGCCCATCCACACTTTATGAAGCGCAGCACGGAAGGCCTTCGTGCTGTAACGACACAGTCAACATCTGCACAGTTGCGGATGCCTGCTCCACAGGACGGACAGATACCATATTCGGATAGCAAAGTGTCCTATTGGCATTTCCCAGGTCATTTGCTTCAAACGAATGAAGGCCGCGATGCCTATGCCGCAGATGGAGATTCCAGTGTTGGGTTCCATTTCTGTTCTTCGTGTGGAATGGTGGTTCCAAAAGCGATGCCCGACGACAGTACCAATCCATGGAACGCCAAACAGCGGCCATATCCGGCTGAGGGTAACAGTCGATGCGAGCATACATATACCAGAAATATTGTTCTTGGAAATGAATACCTAACGGATGTAGCACTATTTAGATTTGAACTAGATGATAGCATCACAATGAGTTTGATTGACACGCATGCTTTGAATCACGATGTGTATTCGGCGACTGAAATCGTACTGACAACACTAACAGAGGCTTTGATTAAGGCTGGTGTGTCTGTGTTGGATTTGGAGCCGAGAGATATTGCCGGTGGATTTAGACGGGCACTCACAGAAGGTGAAGATGATGATTTGCAGGCTTTCGAAATCTATTTGTTTGATCAGGCGGCTGGTGGTGCGGGGTTTGTGAGAGAAATCTTACACAATCCAGAGCAATTGTTTCAGACCATGATTCAAATCTTATCAGACTGTACCTGTGCATCTTCTTGCTATCAATGTTTGCGTTCGTATAGCAATTCTAGAAGTCATCATCTACTTGAACGTCGTTTGACGCTCGAGTTTGTACACTATGCTTTGGAGGGTGAAGCCATCACTTGGGGTGCAAGTCGTACAAGCGATAGCCTTGAGAAACTACATGGATTGATTAATACGTGGATCGATTGGGATGAGTTAGGTGATATCGAGTTGGAAAGTGACTTACAAGAAAGCCTACAGAATGGGGCAATTGAAATAGACCGAGAAGGCAAATCTATTTTTGTTTCGATAGCTCATCCATTGCAGCCCAAATTGATGACGCATCATGATGAGCGCATCTATGTGGATGCCTATTTGCTGAATCGCAATCCACTACAGATCATTAAGGCACTTCGATTGCCGGCTAACATTTCTGCTCGACCTGCGATCTGTGTGCCCGATGTAAACGGAGTTCCAACTTATTTATGGTCTGATATTAAGGAATGGGGTGTCAAAGAGCATTATGAGTGTCTCAAGACTCGATTGGAGATTGAAGGTAAGGATAAACCAGTACTCTTAGATGGAAGCACAAACTTTATTCTGTTGAACGTCGATGAATCGTCTGAGGTCGACAAGGTGGTTACGAAACCTGGGTTTTTATTGGTGGAACAACGAAAGGTCGGTTTTGGAGCTGTAGATCCAGATACGATCTATGTCTTTCGATACAACGATGATCGTCCGTTTGGTGTGTACAATACTCAGTTTGCAATTGGAAAGCTTCGACAACGTAAGAATCGTGATCGTTTCTTTTTCTATCGGTCCAGTACGCGACACGCTGCTGGGATTGCTTTGAAATCACGTGATATTAGCATCGTTGGTAAGGTCAGAGCATTTATACCACTGCGTGGAAACGTCAAAATATTTGATGGAAATAACAAATAGGAGATTGTGCGATGGCTACGATGTACCCACCGATTTTACCTGAACAAGGTCATTATGAATCTGAACGGATTGTTTTGCGAGCATTTGAAGGGCTGTCAGACGACTTTACGATATTTTACTCCTTTCACTGGTTGCTTCCTATGCGCAAAGAAAAAGCCTTACGAGAAGGTGAAATCGACTTTGTACTTCTTCATCCAGAATTTGGCTTGCTGGTGTTGGAAGTCAAAGGTGGTCATGAGATACGAGTCGAAAATGAACAGTACTTTAGACGGTATCCTGGCGCAAAAGAGTGGGATTTGATCCCTACGAATCCTGAGATTCAAGCGCGTACCAATATGCATGCCTTAATGGATTTTCTTAAGAATGTAGCAGGGGTACGCAAAAACTTGATCAGTTATGGGTATGCGGTTGTTTTTCCGCAGACGACGCGTGTGAAATCGGTTCGAGCAGCATTGCCAGATATTGCCATCATTGATCACCATGACTTGAGTGCATCCAATCTTGAAGAGCGTTTACTGGGTATTGGAGAAGCCTTTCGGAATTCTGATTCACCTCGAATTACGCCCAGTGCTGTC
>CAJWHX010000311.1 GCA_913040875.1 uncultured Pseudomonadota bacterium
TAATCTCAAAGAAATTATCATTTTTTTTGATAATTTGTCTCTCAAAAGTTTCTGATCTATCTAAATTATTTTTGTTATCAAATTCAACTTTATCAAAGTTATCTTCTTCTAGAAATTTTTCATCACTTGGAAGAGGGATCTTGAAGCCATAATAAGCTATCAATAATTCTGGGTATCTCTCGCTTAATATCTCACTTAAGATTATTGCAGTCTCAATTTCGTCAACGAGGTATCGAATCGATCCGAGAGGCGCAAATCGGTACAGGATTGTCGCGTGCGGACGTTGTGGACTGGGTCCAAAAGGCCAACACAATCTTAGACGTACATACCGATATCGATTTGGTTATCGTACAATTTATTGGAAACGACTGTCAGACCATCGTAAACTCTGATCATGAAATCCTTGCGCGCTATGGTAGCGACCAGTGGCTCGACGTATACTTGAAGCGATGGGAGGCTCTATACCAAGCCGCTAAGGATCACAATGTACAACTCATCATCGTTGGATTGCCGGTCATGAAAAGCACTCGTTTCGACACTAAAATTCATACGGTCAGCCAAAAGGTCTTTGAATGGGCTGAGCAGCATCAGGTACCGGTCATTCCAATTCGGTCTCTCACAACAGACCCCTCGGGTGAGTATCAGCAATACCTGACGATCGACGACAAGCCCCTCAAGATGAGATTAAAAGACGGCGTTCACCTAAGTTATCAAGGCTCTAAGGTGATCAGTACATACATTTTTAGCAGACTACAAGAAACGTTTCAATGGACCACCGAAATGCCTCCTTCCAAGGTAAAGGACTAAGTTTTCAATACTCGGAGCAACTTTTGGTTGATCAACCTCTCTCGATTAAAGTGTGTTGAACGATTCAATCGATTGAATGTAACCTATGGCAAAACTCGACTGTTTCGGTTAGAGTCTCCCATCACTTCTTTCTCGAGGAGCACAATGTTTTTTCAAGACATGATATTCTCTCTCCAACAGTTTTGGGGCAAGCAAGGCTGCGTGATTTTGCAACCTTACGATATGGAAATGGGTGCCGGTACCTTCCACTGGGCCACATTTTTGCGCAGTATTGGACCGAAGCCATGGAATTGCGCATATGCACAACCGTGTCGGCGACCTACAGACGGTCGATATGGAGAAAACCCGAATCGTCTTGGACACTATTATCAGTTCCAAGTATTGATGAAACCCTCACCCCCAAACATTCAAGACCTCTACATAGAGTCCATCAAGGCTCTCGGTGTAGATCTAACCAAACACGACCTGCGATTCGTAGAGGACAACTGGGAATCACCGACCCTCGGAGCATGGGGCCTCGGATGGGAGGTCTGGCTTGACGGCATGGAAATCACTCAGTTCACATACTTTCAGCAATGCGGTGGAATCGAACTCAATCCGATCTCTGTCGAACTCACCTATGGACTTGAACGAATCGCGATGTACCTTCAGAAGGTTGATCACTTCAAAGACATCCAGTGGGTCGAAGGGGTTAGCTATGGTGACGTCTACATGCGAAATGAGCGAGAGCAAGCCGCCTACGCGTTCGAACATTCGACAACAGACCAACTGTTTGAACAGTTCTTACACTGTGAGTCAGAGAGCCTAAAACTCTCTGAAGCAGGCCTTGCCCTGCCCGCTTATGAACAGTGCATCAAGAGTTCACACATCTTCAATTTACTCGATGCACGAGGCGTTATTTCAGTTACAGACCGCGCACAATACATTCGTCGCGTTCGAACATTGGCTCTGGGTGCAGCCAACGCATGGAATCAACCTTCTGAAGGAGCACAATAATGTCGACCAAAGATTTGCTCATCATTGTCGGATGTGAAGAACTTCCCGCTCGATACGTGCAATATGCTGCTACAGAGCTGCAAAAGAACGTTCTAAAAATCATAAAAGGAATCGAACATGGACCGTCACAGACATACGCCGCTCCAAGACACATTGCCGTATCGATTTCTGCAGTGGCTACCCACGCCAAATCTGAAGTTAAAGTCGTCACTGGACCACCGGCAGATCGAGCATTTGTTAATGGAGAGCCCACCAAAGGCGCCATCGGATTTGCACGTGGAAAAGGCGTCGACGTATCCGACCTCAAAATCATTGAGGGACCCCGTGGACCTGTAGTGGCTGTAGAAGTTCAAACAGGTGGCGAATCTACAGCTGAATTACTGCAACAAGGAATCTCGGACGCCATTTTAAAGATGGACTTTGAGAAGTCCATGAGATGGGGGAACGGTTTGGTTTCTTGGGCTCGTCCCATACATAGACTCATCGTCTTGTTTGGAGATGAACATATTCCCTGCACAGTAGGAGATGTGTCTTCTAGTACAATGGATTCTGGGCATCGATTGTTCCCAACACCTTTTGAAGTAACGTCTACCTCTGAGTGGATTGCACTAATGAAGGAGAATCGCATCCTCGTCGATAGAGATCATCGCCGAGAAGTCTGCTCTACACAGCTGAACACATGGACCAAAGATTTGAACGCAACCATCAAGGACTGGGATCTGCTCGATGAAGTTGTAGACTTAGTTGAGTACCCCAACACCATCCGCTGTCAATTTCCAGAAGACCTACTAGAGCTGCCTCCAAGATTGCTGGTAGAAGCAATGAAACTTCATCAGCGTGTCTTTCCACTCTACAATCCCGATGACACTCTTCGATCTGATTTTCTGGTGATCACCAACCATCCTTATGCAGACCAACCTGATGTTGCAGCGACAATTGCGGAAGGCAACAAGCGCGTTCTAACCGCAAGATTCTACGACGCCAAGTTCTTCTTTGCTGAGGATCGGAAGAAGACCCTACTAACACACGGCGAACGGTTGCAAAACATGCGGTGGGTCCGAAAGGGTGGCACCGTTGCGGAGAAGGTTCAGCGGTTGGAAGACATGAGTTCCAAGTGGGCACCACTCTTTGGGGCAGACCCCGCTCTACTCAAACGAGCCGCCACCCTTTGCAAATGTGACCTAACGACTCAAATGGTTAACGAGTTTGCTAAATTACAGGGACACGTCGGTAAATTACTCGCAGGTTTTGATGGTGAAAACGCCTCGGTATGTGCTGCCATTGAGGAGCACTATTTACCACAAGGAGCCGTGGAGGCCTACCCTGAAACACCGGAAGGTTTGGCTCTTGCATTCATCGATCGATTGGATTCTTTGCAACGCTGTTTTGAGTTGGGATTGCAACCAAAAGGTTCCTCGGATTCTTTGGGACTTCGGCGAGCAGCCAATGGATTGGTACGACTGCTTCTATCATGCAACGTTTCGTTATCCTTCTCATCATTTTTGGATGGGGCACTGCTGGATTTTGTCCTTGCCAGAATGAAGTCCCATTTTCAAGAGTCCTATGGCGGTGACATCGCCGCGGCTGTCTTTGCAACCGGATTGGATTGCCCAGTCTCTTTAAACGGTAGAATGATTGCAATGCAACGGCTCAGTCAATCGGAAAACTTTTCCGATATGCGAGCAACATTCAAACGAGTCATGGGTCTGACAAAAGAACACACAGAGACAAACCTGTCTGGCATCACTTGGGTACACCCAACTGAATCCGCTCTAGCTGCGGCGTTCACATCGACTCACAATACGGTAACCGAGCAACTCTCCGCACAGGAGTATTCTTCAGCACTCGAGTCTCTCTCCAATCTAAAGTCACACATCGATGCACTCTTTGATGCAGTCATGGTGATGGATGAAAATCCAACGATTCGACAGAATCGATTGTCTTTATTGAGGGCCATCGCAGATGATTTTCGACATTTTGCAGACTTTACCATCCTTTCCACTTGAAGTATCCGCACAGTTGAATAATTCACAGAAGCAATGCATTGTCTCTTTGACCATTGTACGATGTCCTCAATAGAGCATTGAGAACCCGTTATTATTTTGGAATCCTTTACATACAAACCTCCTTTGGAGAATAGCCATGAGCACATTGATTTATAATTTTGGAGACAACACTGCAGATGGCGGTGCAGAACTCAAGCATTTGCTTGGAGGCAAAGGTGCCAATCTGGGTGAAATGAGTCGTTTGGGACTGCCTGTCCCTCCGGGATTTACCATCACTACAGAAGTCTGCCTTAGTTTCTTTGCCAACGACGGTGCTTGGGTAGATGGTTTGGCCGACAACATCGAAACCTCAATGCAGCTACTTGAAGAGCGGACAGGACGTCAGTTTGGATCATCGACCAATCCACTGCTCGTATCGGTTCGATCTGGTGCACCCGTCTCAATGCCAGGTATGATGGATACCATCCTAAATCTGGGTCTCAATGATGCCACCGTAGAAGGCTTGGCTGTACAGACAGGAAACCCTCGATTTGCGTACGATGCATACCGTAGATTTGTAAAGATGTTTGGAGATGTGGTACTTGGGATTCATTATGCCCTGTTCAACCGCGCGGAAACTGATTTCAAAAAAGGAAAATCCGATGCAGAGCTAACCGTTGAGGATATGAAGGGACTCATCGCAGTATACAAGCGGGTCATCCGCAATGAGCGCTTGGATATACCTGACTCTCCCAAAGCCCAACTTCGATTGGCCATCGACGCAGTTTTCAATTCTTTGAGGTGAGC
>CAJWHX010000312.1 GCA_913040875.1 uncultured Pseudomonadota bacterium
ATCATCGCAGTCAGTACCTGCATCAAACTCACCCTCTACATCACTATCACCAAACCCATCACCATCTGCGTCCTTCATACACTCATCAGAGGTTGCTTCTATCACTGATCCGGGAAAGGTGTTTGGGTCACGATCATCACAATCCCCTTCAAACTCGGTGTAGCCATCCCCATCATCATCGATTGCCAATGGGTTCTCGGGTGGGTCAATGGTGATGCAACCGGTGAGTAGGAGCACGATTTGAAACATTATTAGAATCTCCAATCATAAATGAGTGTTCGATACATCTTTGGTATACCAAAATCAAGGAATATTCAATTCAAGTTCAACGAGACAACATCCAAATCACCAAACAAATCAGTTCAACTCAATTTCAAACCACTGACCAACACCCAAGTCACCAAAACAGCCCTAAACCAACTGCTAAATCAACAAACAACAAATCAACAAAACAACACCCAAGTCATCCTAAAATTTCCAACCACCCTCCCCGTTTACAATTTGAGGTTGAATGCATCTATTAGAATGTGGGGGTCATGATACTGTGATTCGAGTGCTGATATCCATAGGCGTGCCCTAATTCATGAGCAATGATGACAATCCACTTCGTTTGTTTGGGTATCATCACAGACACATTTTCCATGTAATACACGTCCGGGTTCCTGTTGTAAAACCAATGATTGTAATAGGTTACAGCGTAATCTCCGGGATTGAGTTTGTTCTCTTCATGCAAATCCATAAAACGAATCACTCTTGATTTTCGAAACATACAGCTGTTGACATGTCGAATGTGTTGATAAGGAAGCCGCTCACCCGTCACATTGGTCCAGTGAGCCATAGCAGCCAAAATCTCCTCTTTGGTGACTGAAGAATCTGGACAGATCTCAATCGCCGGTACATGTTCCCATGTAGCGGTTCGTACGAGTTCATCGGCTTGAACAAAAGAAATGACAAACATCCAGATAGACAGCATGCAGAACTCCCATTTTGAGGTACATGCAATTAGACGATATTGTTTGTCACAATCGGATCAATATTCCACCTGTACAGGAGCAATTATGTCTTCACACTGTGCACAAGATTATAGACCCCCTGCCCGGTGGCAATAACGTGCTCTCGATTAGACGCTGGAAAAACCTCCATCCTGGCCACCGCTACCGACCGACCCAAACGAACCAATTTGGCTTCACAGTACAGTTCTTCACAAAGCCCCTTTCGAAGATAATCGACCCGAAGATCGACCGTGCTCACTCGTGCTCCTAGACTCATCATCGCCGCCCAGCATACCGTTCCGCCTGCCACGTCCAGAATCGATGAAAGCACACCTCCGTGAATGGCTCGGCGCTCGGGATCACCCACGAGTTCTTCTCGAAAGGGAATCTTCAGCAACGCCGTATCTGGACCCACCGATGCAATCTGTAATCCAAGGAACTTATTGAAGGGAATGTATTCTTGCATGAACTGCCGCACCTGAGAGATGGCTTCACGTTGCTCATCGGTGAGTGTCGTCAAGTCAAATGTAGAAGTGTTGGTCATGATTAATCCCTCTATGTAAGATGTAATTCCGTATATCGCTCAGACAATGAATGAGCCATCTGACTAGTTATCCTCATCTGAACGTTACTTCGATTTTCGGCGCACTTTTTTGACCCTGCGTTGCTTGGAACTCCACCGCACAAACTTTCCCAAGTCTTCATGGGACTTCAACTGTTCCACCGTATGAAAAGACCGTGCGAGGTCGGCGTGGTCAATAAAACGATGAATCGCCGAATGACAGGGCTTACACACCCAGATACCTTCTTGCAATTGCTCCGATGAATACTGCTGCCGAACCCACCTTCGTTTGTGAACGAGTTTGGGAATCACATGGTGAAATGTCAGTGGAAGCGACCGATTACACAATACGCAAGCGTCCGGACAATAGATACGGGTGGGCATTTGGCGCCTCAAAAGATACACTGTTCAAGAGTACGAATACAATAGGTAGGTAGCATGGATATACTGTTCGCAGTAATTGGTGTTTTAATTGGCGGTGGTTTGGGCTACTGGTGGAGAGGGCGAACGATCGATCGACCATTGCCAAGGTCCGCCGTTTGGTTGTTCCCTGTCAAGGGCCAACAAAATCTGTGGCGAGTTGAGTTTAAAAAGAAACACAACTGGATGGAACCAGAGCCCACTCTATGGACCCTCCCCCAGCACGAGCACTCTTTCTCTCTTCAGGAAAAACATGCGCTCCATTGCAAAGATGGGGAGTTTGTCGATTTGCGCTGCGTGATTCAAGTCACCCCCAAACGAAATGTAGAGACGCTCGAAGCCCTACTGGCAAAAGGCTCGATTGATGAACTCAACGATGTTTCTTGGGTGTTTCAGACTCTCCAAGCCACACTCAAAACCTCCACAACCATTTTAAAACAAGAACCGCGAGAATATTGGCTCAGTCATTCCGATGACCTGATCAAACGATGGCAAGCGAGACTGGATGGTTCCCTACCACATTGGAGCTGTACCGTAGAGATTGAACACCTATCTGCAACATCAGATATGTTCTACAAGATGACAGACCCAATTCAGCGTGCACTACTCCTTAGTCGAATCGAACAAAAGGAAGACTTAGAAGCCATCGAAGATCGCCTCAGACTCATTGATAGACGAATAGAAGAAGAGAAGCACAAACAGGCAGAACTCGAAGTCCAGATGGCCCAAACAGAGCAGCTAGATGTCAAATGGAACGCCTTTGAAAATCACATCCAGAAAAAGAGAACTCGTATTGAACGCGAGATTCAAGAGACAATAGAAGTTTTCCGCGCAGAAATGCGCACAAATTTAGGATTAACGAGCGACTCTTTGACGTCGGACCTAAAAGTTCGAACACCACCGACAGAACTCATCGATAGCGTGCTTGATCAACGCAATGATCTGGATACAATGCTGGACTCTGCGAAGGACGAACAACTCGAACTCCTAGCACATGTTGAACATGTTGAAGAGGATGAGACCACTCAAGAACAAAATGAATCGTCGGTAGACACCATCACCGAAATTGATGACCGCGACACAGATCTCTGAGTGCCACCATGAGTTCCAACCTCTTGCACAGTACATTGCGACACATCTCCGCTTGGGCTACCGAAAATGCTACTTGGACCGGTCGACTGAATGACACATCCATCACACTACATTCGACCCATACCCTTTCAGAGATTGCAGGCCTAACATTAAAACTGGGCGGTCATGCCTCTATTGCACTGAGTACACCACAAACCAATATGACCCTGCATATGGGTCGGTGCACCTGTTGTTTTGATCTGCGCACCAGTGCGAATAGAGTTTGGTGCCGTTTTCAAGCTTGCGATCAGCATACGTTGGATGCGGAACATATCGACACGCTGTTGACCAGAGTCCTACCAAGCACCAAGGCTCAGAGCAACGTACATCGACTGATACTGCTCAAAAGCAGTGACACATTCTCTTTTCAAAAACTATCGAGTGCCCTTCAACATATTGAACTATTTAGTTGCAGTACTGAAGCAACACTTTCCATTCCGTCTCACATATCGATTTTGAATATTGTTCGTTCACAAGATCTTGTCGCCATTGAAGGATTGGATTCCAATCGGCAACTCACCAAACTGTCCATCACTTGGTGCAAGCGATTGTCTACCATTTCAAACATCGCCTCCAATATACTTCAATCCATCAAGATTCATTGGTGTCAACGACTGCAACATATCCCACCACTCCATCAACCCACACTGAAGGTATTGGATATTCAAGCCTGTCAGTCGTTGAAAAAACTGCCTCCTGTGCATTTATGTACACATCTGGAGGAGATTCGATTCTGTTGGTTTTCACAAGACATCACGTTGCCTTCACTGGCTGACTGTCAGAAACTTCGGTTTCTAATCCTGCGATCCATGAGCACAATGACAGCACTTCCAGACGTCTGTACAGAACGACTAGAATTACTCGATGTAGCAGAAAGTACAGCCCTTCAAAAGATCACTGGAATGGGCCAACGTCTGCGAATACTCATTGCAGACGGCTGTGATAAATTAGAGACAGTCGATGTAACAAACAGTTCCAACCTTCAGCGATTGTCTCTCGCTCGGGTATCTGAACTCAAGGAGATCCATGGGCTCGTTGAAAATCATTCTCTGCAACACCTTCAAATATCGGAAGCACCAACCCTCTCTCACCTGGACGGATTGGAAACCAACTTTGAACTGCGAACGCTCACATTGGTGAACTGTCCTGAATTGACCCACCTTCCAAACTGGAGACGGTTGATTCAAATGACAGAACTCACGATCTATGGATGCCGAACCCTGACCTCTCTACCACAATGGCATTTGCCATCCCTAGAGGTGCTCAAAATAGGCGGATGTGATGGTATTCAGCGCATGGTCCCCTTTTCACAATTTCCGAATCTACAAACGCTTAAATGGACGTCGTTCAAGGGACTAGAGGAGACAACAGATATCTCGGACCTCATCCATTTACGAGAGCTCCGTATTACTGGACACCCCTCTCTTCGAACGATTAAAGGGTTCAACTCGGTGCAAGGATTGGAAACGGTCGATCTCAGTCGATGTA
>CAJWHX010000313.1 GCA_913040875.1 uncultured Pseudomonadota bacterium
CGATGTGGATGGATCGCACATTCGTACATTGCTACTCACATTTTTCTTCCGTCAGATGTCAGAGTTGGTTCTTAACAACTACCTATACATAGCCCAGCCACCACTGTATCGAGTCAAGAAGGGTAAGAAGGCCAGATACATCAAAGATGAAAAAGCGCTGGAAGACTTTTTGATGGCTCAGTCGATCCATGATTGTGTAGTCACTCGACCCGATGGAAGTACCCTTGAAGGGGAATCCCTGAAAGCCGCCTTTGATCTTATTGAAAAGTATGAACGAAGATTGAAACTACTCGCCAGCCGTAGTAAGCCTGAGATTTGGGATCTATGGCTCAGTTCTGGTGGATACAACGCCGATCTGTCGACACCTGAAACGGCCGCTCCAGTCGTAGAACGATTTTTGAACGCGCTTGAACTCTCTTATCCACATATGCACATTATCGGTAAGGAAGTAACTAACGGAACGTTCCATTTACGCGTATTGCAGAGTGGCGAAGAGAAGGCAGTTCAACTACGTCCGCTCACAGAAGACAATGCCGAGATGATCAAAATCATTGAAACCTTGACCGAAGATTTGCCATTACCGAGCTCGGTATACGGAAAGTCTGTTCACGGTTGGAGCGCACTCTTTGCAACCAGTCTAGAACGTGCACGTAAAGGGTATGATATTCAGCGCTACAAAGGGCTGGGGGAAATGAATCCGGATCAACTCTGGGAGACTACAATGAATCCCGAAAATAGAACTTTAATGCAGGTTACAGTTGATGATCTGGGTCACACTGATCAGCTCTTCACCACGTTAATGGGTGATGCCGTACAGGCTCGGCGCGAGTTCATTCAAAGCAATGCATTGTCGGTCAAAAATCTGGATATTTGATTTTATGACTTGAAATCGACTTCAATACTGATTGAGAGATATACTATCTCGTGACAGGATTTGCATATGTGATACAGGAAAGATGTATGACACCATGTTTAATGATATGGTGCATGCATCTTGTTGAGGTTTCATGAAAATTCGAGATATTCTACACAGTCGACTGATTTTTGTGTCCGGAAAGGGTGGTGTTGGGAAAACATGTGTTTCTGCCGCACTTGGAAAATCGGCTGCCCAATCCGGTAAGAAAGTTTTGCTCGTTGAAGTCGACAATTTTCATGCATCATTCCCATCTATTTTTGATAGTCCCATCGGCTATGAGCCTCGTGAACTAGAATCCAATTTATATGGCTGCAATATTACTTGGATGAAGGCGCTTGAAGATTGGCTTGTCAATACGGTTCGGATCCGAACAATTGTCCAGCTTATTTTAAAGAATCGGGTTGCAATGCTCTTCTTGAATGCGACTCCTGGTGCCCGTGAGATTGTGATCTTGTCTAAGATAGCCGATTTACTGGAAGACTATGATCAAGTCATCGTTGATTTACCGGCAAGCGGTCATGCGCTGGGGATTTTACGTGTTCCTGGGACGGCCATGCAGCTGATGCGTTCTGGACCCATTTATGAAAGAGCCAAGCAGATTTTGCAGGTGTTTTCGAATCCGAGAGCGATGGTGTTGTTGTGCGCGCTGCCAGAAGAGATGGTTGTGAATGAAACGGTAGAGTTTGCAGACAAGATTCGAAAAGATGTACCGCAGTTTAAAACACTCGGTGTTTTACTCAACAGAGTATCCATTCCAAGCTTTAATCAGGATGAAACAACGTTGCTCAGTCGACTTTCAGAAGCAACGGATGATCAGAATTCTTTGGATGTTAAAAATGTAGTGGAAGCGGCTGTTTGGGATCAAGAACTTGAAGATGCCAGTATACGAGCGATAGAGCGACTCAACGCAGAACTGGGTTATGATGTTCTTTCATTGCCCAAATTGGGATTGTTGGGTGGATTTGGTGGTGGGACGCCAAAAGTTGTTCAGCAGATGACGACCATCTTCGCCAGAAAGTATCGTACGGAGAAGTCATGAGTGCCCCGTCTATTCAACATCTGTTGACAGAAAAGCGCCTACTAATTTGTGTGGGTGCCGGAGGCGTTGGTAAAACGTCGATGGCTGCAACCATGGGTGTACACGCTGCCATGATGGGGCGCAAGGTGTTGGTACTTACGATTGATCCAGCCAAGCGCTTGGCCAATTCTCTTGGATTGCATGAATTTGGAAATGAAGAAACTCCGATTGATTTGAGTCCTCTCGGGGAAACGGAAGGTGAACTATGGGCGATGATGCTCGATGGAAAACATGCTTTTCATGAGCTGATAGATAGAGTGGCCGAAGATGATGCCACAAAGCAAGCGATCTATGAGAACAATATCTACCAAAGCATTGCTGACACCATTGTGGGAAATCAAGAATACATGGCGACAGAAAAACTCTACGATGTGATTCATTTAGGGGGATATGACTTGGTGATCTTAGACACTCCTCCTGTCAAGAATGCACTCGATTTCTTAGAGTCTCCTGGTAGAATGGCGCAATTTGTTGATAAAAGAATCATGCAGTGGTTCTTGGCTGACGGAAAGGATCGTGGAATGCTAAGACGGTTGATTTCTGGAACGTCTTCGAAGATATTTGGATTGTTGGGTCACATCTTTGGTAAAGACTTTTTAGAGGATATTGCGGTATTCTTTCAACATTTCAAAGAATTGTATGAAGGATTTCAAGAAAGACATCAGGCTGTAGAAGCATTGTTTAGAGATTCTAAGACTGGATTTTTAATTGTATTGTCTCCAACGGAACCAGCAGTAGAAGTCGCCAAGTTCTTTGTGGAACAGCTAAAAATACGTAGAATGCCTCTATTGGGAGTCATTGCGAATCAATGTCACCGGTCCACTCCTCGTTCTGAACAGAGCAGCGCCAATCTTCAACAGCTGTGTCAATCAAACAGTGCAGATTTGGCATCGGACACTGTGAATCGAATGATGGCTAGAATGAGAAGTGCACACAATCGGTTGCTCATGCTGCAAACGTACGAGCAAGAGCTCGTCTCGTCGGTTCAACAAGGTCTCACATCATCGCAAGGCTTGCATCAAGTGCCAAAAATTAAAGGTGAAGTGCATGATTTACCAGCGCTATTCAAGGTGGGGCAATTTTTGATGGAGGAATCGTGAACCGAGTGTACAGCCTCTTGCTGGGTGTGGTGTTGATGGTACCAACCGACTCTGAGGCGACGCGAGTGGCACTTGAGCCTCAAAATCGCATATATGCAGGCGCAGTACAAAGCGATGGAGGACTTGGCGGGACGGTCTCTGTAGAGTCAAGATTGACACAGCTTATCACCATCAATATTGGTGGATTTGTCAGTACTCCTATACAGTATGGTGATGAAGAGAGCAGAGATGAGCAAGACTGGGTGAGGCTCAATCATGGTTTGTGGGCGACACCCGGATGGCGGATTCCCCATCGATATGGCAATGGGAAAATGAACTGGGATCTTGTGGGTCGAGCAGGGTTCGGGTGCGTTTTTACAACGGATGCCTTTCGAACAGATCTGTATTTAATAGATCCAGCTGGATTGGTCGGTGTAGATGGATATTTACAGTACAAAGTTTCCGATAACAATACCGTAGGACTTCGTCTGAGTTCTAAGATGTTTGCATACCAGCCTAATCTTACACGTACACGTGTTGGATTACCGGTGCAGCGTCTTCAAAACGGAATAGAGTTCTTTTGGCAGCTGTAAAGAGTGTGTAGTGCATCGCTAAAACAAAAAGCCCATATTCGTTAAAATACAGGCTTTGAATCAAGTGAATACCCAGTGTTGTTAGAGGGCACCTGCTGCTTTGGACATCAATCCTTGAAGACGCTTTGCGAATCCTTGTGGGTCTTTCAACTGCCCTTCAGCGATCGTTGCGTGATCTAGAAGTAGACGCGCAAATGGTTCGATGTCATCCGCCCCTTGTTCATTGAGTTTCGACAAGGTTTGAACCAGTGGGTGAGAGGGGTTGATTTCCAAGACTCTTTTTGCATCTGGCATCGCTTGACCCGGATTGAGTGCTTTCATGATATTTTGGAAGTTCGAACTCATACCACCATCCGAATCGACCAACACACTTGGTGAATCCGTGAGACGACTGGACAAACGAACCTCTGCAACATCATCTTCCAATAGTTCTCCGAGCCACTCTACCAAAGGCTGAGCCTTGTCTTTGGCTTCCTTAGTGTCTTCATCCTCCTCTTCATCAAACTCGCCTTGAGAGACATTTTTGATGGGGGTATCCTGATAATCTTGAACGGTCATGGTGACCCATTCATCAACAGCATCCGTGAGCAGCATCACTTCCCAATCACGCTTTTTGAATCCTTCTAAAATTGGAAGACTTCCAATTTGTTCGGGATTACTGGCGTTGCTGAGATACCAAAGAGAGTCTTGCCCTTCTTTGATGTCTTCTTTCATCTCTGCAAGAGAGCGTAGACCTCCATTACTGATGGTCGTTTTACATCGAAAGAGTTCAACCAACTTATCTTTGTTTTTTTGATCTTTCCTAAAAGTAGTTTTTTGATGATCAGCAATTATTTCGATAGAAAAGCCTAAAATAAACACAAATAAGCCTGCAAAAAATATATTATTTAAAATTATACCAT
>CAJWHX010000314.1 GCA_913040875.1 uncultured Pseudomonadota bacterium
AATTTTTTCTGCAAGACAATTGATTAACCATGGTCATGTAAAAGTTAATGGAAAAAAAGTTAATATTTCAAGTTATTCAGTTAAAGAAGAAGACAGTATTGAAATTATAGACAAATCAAAACAATTGTTTCACGATACCACGCTGCGGAAAGTCGTACTCGCAAGAGAGTCCTATTTTGAATCTTCGGATCCTTGGAAACAATTCCTTGAACTGACAACCTCTCAACCAAACAATTACCATTTTCTTTTTTCACCAAAGCAAAACACCATCTTTCTCGGTGCTTCTCCAGAACAGTTATTCAGTCAATCCGGCTCACTACTCAAAACAGAAGCCTTAGCCGGAACTCGGTCAGTTTCAAAAGATGTGTTCAAAAATGCCTCTCTTGTCGAAGAGTTAAGTCAAAGCAATAAAGATCAGACTGAACATCATATCGTTGTCCACTACATTCATACACAGCTAAAGGATTTGTGCTTAGAGCAACGTAATCTCGCACAAGAGATTCTTCAACTCCCTCACGTTCAGCATCTTAGAACACCGATTGAATGCATTGTTCATCCTGATACGACAACAGAGCAATTATTGGATAGGTTGCATCCAACACCGGCAGTGTGCGGTATTCCAAAGCGCATCTCAAATCAACTAATCTCTGAACTGGAGCCTTTTCATCGAGGATGGTACGCAGGCACAATGGGAATCGAACACAATGACAATACAGATTTCACTGTGATGATTCGATCTGCTTTATGGATAGATGACGCAGGGTATGCGTGGAGCGGCGCTGGAATTGTAGAAGAATCGGATGCGGATTTAGAGTGGCTTGAAGTTGAAAACAAAGCAAAACAGTTTCTTCAGCAGGAGACCGTCTAATGTCACAGCTTGCACAAGTTGCAGTCGATCAGCTTGTAGAATGGGGGATTGTTGATTTTTGTATTTGTCCAGGGTCTCGCTCCACTCCACTAACACTAGCAGTAGCTAGACATCCTAAGGCCAATTCACACATCTTTCATGATGAACGGTCCGCAACATTTTGCGCTTTGGGTTTTGGAAAATCTGGGAAACTCGCGGTACTCATCACAACTTCTGGAACGGCTGTCGCCAATGCTATGCCTGCGGTCGTCGAAGCCAATATGGCCAGCATCCCACTCTTACTCATGACTGCAGATAGACCTCCAGAACTTCGATGTACCAATGCCAATCAAACGATCGATCAAGTGAAGTTATTTGGAGATCAGGTTCGTTTCTTCTTTGATATTCCCTGTGAGTCCAATCGCTACTCCGTTTCAGCCATTCAAAACACCTTGAGTTTATCTGTTTCGAAATGTTTTGGTATAGATCCAGGTCCCGTTCATCTCAACTGGATGTTTAGAGAGCCATTTGATCTGACATCAGATTGTGGTTCAATCTCCTATTTCAACAAACCACAACACGGTTTAATCAGTCTTACAGCCAATCAAAAAACTGATCTCACGCAGATTTTAGAACGTTCAACGGCTGGCTTAATTGTCGTTGGAGAGCTAACCAATCCACTTGAACGTGAGGCACTAAAAGAGATATTGAAAGAATCTTCTTGGCCAATGATCATCGATGCATCAAGTGGACTTTCGCTATTTCAGACACCCAATAAGATCTTGGCATTTGAAGATCTGTTGCGATCTCCTCCGAAAGAGTTCAATCCTGACGTCATCGTTCAATTTGGCAATGGACTATGTACAAAAAGATATGAGCGCTGGCTCAAAACGCTTACTTGTACAGTATTGGTTCTGAATGGTCGACCAATCTCAAGCAATCCAGGATCGATATCCATCCATCGCTATCAGGTGCACACTCAAACATTAGGCTGGATAACAACGCTCCTTAGACAGTCTGAGCTGATCACATGGGTCCTCGAACACAATCACCGTGTTCATAAGGCAATCCAACAAAACGACACTTGGAGTGAAGTGACCGTACTGCAAAAAAGCGTCTCTTCGATTCCACCGGGTGGACTGCTGTTCATCGGAAACTCGATGCCGATACGAGATCTCAATAATTACGTAGAAGACAAAGATGTTAACGTCTACAGCAACCGTGGTGCGAGTGGTATTGATGGATTGCCGTCCACCACTCTTGGCATCCACCTGAGTACAAAACAGCCAACCCTCTTGGTATTGGGAGATCTCTCCCTCATGCATGATTTCGGGGTCCTGTTTACACTCAAAAGTATGACTGTTCATCAAGCCTTTGTAATCGTTGTGATCAACAACTTTGGTGGCGGTATATTTAATATGCTTCCAGTATCTGAACAAACGGATGTCTTTGATACCCACTTTGCTACAGTACACACTCATACATTGGCACCAGTCACTCAGGCCATGGGTATCGACACCTATTCTGTCGATAGTGTTGAGGCTTTAAATGGGGCATTGAAAGAATGCTGGTTAGAGTCTGGTGTGCACATTATTGAGGCCATTGTAGATAAAGATGTATCTAAGAACCTTCGCAGTACCATTCGTGAGCAGATGTGTACTCTAAATCAAGGAATATTCGAATGAAACATTGGATCATGGCTTCCAGACTACGGACACTTCCTGCGGCGATCGCACCGGTTCTGCTAGGGTGGAGCATCTGTGAAAACAAGCATACCCTCGCTACGATTGCTGCTCTTTTGGGAGCTATATTGATTCAAATTGCCACCAATTTTGCCAATGATTACTTTGATTTTGTCAATGGTGCCGACACAGAAGATCGCATTGGCCCAACCAGAGCGACGCAAGCAGGATTGATTCAACCCCATCAAATGAAGTGGGCATTTATCCTGACATTTGGACTCACACTTCCAATCATTGGATATTTGACAATTCGTGGAGGATTGCCGATTGTCTGGATTGGAACGGCTTCAATTGCCTCTGGTATTTTGTATACAGGAGGTCCAAAACCACTTGGCTATATGGGACTTGGAGACATTTTTGTTTTCGTATTCTTTGGTCCTGTTGCTGTTGCGGGTACAGACTATGTTCAAAGTCTGTCATGGTCTTGGAATGGAATCCTACTTGGGGCAGCATGCGGGCTACTATCGACAGCGATTTTGGTCGTCAACAACTTAAGAGATCGAGAAACAGATGCGGTCGTTGGGAAAAATACACTTGCCGTTCGATTTGGGGAAACGTTTGCTCGAGTGGAGTACACCCTATGCTTCCTTTGTACAGGTGCGATCATCATCTATTTTGGGTTGGAAAGACCATGGTCCCTCGTAGCATTGCTCACATTGCTTCCCAGCATTCCTTTGCAACGATCCATGTGGACAGAAACTGGACGGGCACTCGATCCCAATTTGGGGAAAACAGCCAAAATATTGGTGCTATTTAGCATTGTATTTTCCATTACCTGGTCGATTCCTGTTTAATCATGCACGCTCACACCAAATGTCGAAAATGGTCTGTCTGGTCGTATCAGCTTCCACTTCATAAACCGTTGGCTGTACTCGGTGGAGCAGGTAAAACACGAAAAGGATGGATCGTTGGTCGTTTTAATAAATTATCATCAGAATGGGATTACGGAGAAGTTTCACCAATAGAATCGTTCCATAAAATAAGTTTTATAGATGTTTATAAAGATATATTAAACACTGTTCGGTATAATTCAAAACCCACGACAGGACTCGTAAAAACAGTCTTTGATGTCTGGAGTACTCCCTCTATCGACGGCATGGTTTCCATCAACAGTTTACTGGATTCCAATTCCAACACTCCAACCATTGACCGACGAACCATCAAGGTAAAATTGGGTCGACAATCTCTCGAAAAGGACATCGAATGGTTTACGCGTCTGCAACGTGATCAGCCACAGGTGATGTGGAGGATCGATTGCAATCGTCAGTGGACTCTCGATCAGCTACGATCCTTTTGGCGAATGTGTGATCCAACCACCATTGAATACATCGAAGATCCCCTTTGTGATCCCACTCTGCTTGAATGTGTGCCGGATATTCCAGTTGCTCTGGATGAATCGTTGATGGAATTCCAATCTTTGCTGGGCTGCCACAACGTTGTGGCAGCCATCATCAAACCCACATTGCATTTGAACTGGCAGCAAATTCTTACTCGATATCCCACTGTCAAAGGTGTGATCTCCTCTACATTTGAGGGTTCTCTGGGTATTTGGGGGTTGGGACAATTGGCACTGAATCACATACACAATGGAACACACGGTCTGGGTACCCTTGATTGGTTTGCCGAAGAGATCGTGGCTCCTCCTTTGCATCGAACAATTCAAACTCTGTATGTTCCATCCAAAGCACCCTCACCGCTCTTTTCAAAACTGGTTTGGGAGGATGGAGAATGATTTGTCCGCTCTATCGATTGTCGCAATCCAACCCTGAGGCTCCCTATTTGATCCTCAATGATCGTACGATCTCCTTTGCTGAATTGCATCGCCAGGTGCTCGCCTGTGAGATCGAACTCCTCTCTTACCCAACAACCAGACCACTTGCGATTGACTCGGCAAATTCTTACGCTCTGATGTCTTGGCTGATGGCAGCTGCTCGAACTGGTCATTGGATCGCGATCCCCTCCAGTAAAGATCCTC
>CAJWHX010000315.1 GCA_913040875.1 uncultured Pseudomonadota bacterium
TGACAAATCTAGTCTCAGATGACAAATCTAGTCTCGGTTGAATAAAGCAATGTGAAATTCAGTAATGAATACCGCGCAATCTTTCACAACTTCATAGAACGACTCTCGAAATTCAATTGGAGGATTGATTTGTAAACAAGATTGAACCACCTGAAACAAGGTATTGGGAGCGTTGGTGGCAAAAGAATACAAATTCTGAATGAGGACATTCAGCGCCTGCATCCCTTCAGCGAATTGCCCGCGGGCCAACAATACCGATGGGTATGTATTCAGATATCCTGAATTAATGGCCACCTTGCCTTCAGTCTGTTCAATATGCTCCAGATGCTTATTCCACCCCATCTCGAGCGCTTCGAGGAATCCTTGATTGTCTCCTACGGCGTGTCGTTCTAATGCAAGATAGGAATAGAACAATGGAAACTGATTTGGATTTTCTCGATACACCTCTTCAAGCAACAGTAAGTTTCGTAGAGATTTTTCTTTGGATGCACGATAACTAAGGTCTGCGCCCAAATGTACAAAGCTTACCTCTATAAATTTCGCGCCCAATGTATCCAGTGGACCTTCATGGACACGTCCTACCCAATCATTTCCCTCTACATTCTTTAGGATCCTTGGCAAGAAGGTAAAGTCCCCTTTCTGCTCACTTCTTGTAAGGGCTTCCTCAACAGTATCGGTAATGGAATCTGCTTCCGACAATCGAATAAAACAAACCTTCGAATCCTGAGCATTGATCTGTTCACGCAACAACGGACCATCTACGCCATTGAATCGTTCATCCGCATCCAAAGCAAGAACATAATCACACTGAGTTTGGGCTTTGGAAAAATTTCGAGCCGCGGCAAAATCATTTATCCATTCAAAATCAAACACTTTCGCGCCGTGGTCAAGTGCTATCTGCTTCGTGTTGTCTGTACTGCCAGTATCGACAACGATCATTTCATCGACCCAATCTTTAACAGACTCCAAGCAACCACCTAGCATCTCCTCTTCATTCTTCACAATCATACACAGGGCAAGGGTCTTCATTCAGCCTCCAAACGCTCTCATTGTTTAACAAATCTATTCATGTGTGTAACAGTATCGGCAGTTGATTTCACATAATTGAGTGACAGAATTCCTCTGGAAACATTTTGCAAAAACATTCATCTGTGAATAAATTGTATGACACCATGCAATCAGGACATCATGATGACCTTTACAGACATACTCAACTCCGGAAGTTTAGACGACATCGCAAACTGGCTAGACTCTCAGGCCTCAGATGACCGTCTCAAAGCGATACAAAGTCTGAACAAAAAACAACAACGCGAACTGTTTGATAAATGTAGGGAGACTGAACCACTCACACTTGAATATTTCTGCGCAGAGCCAAATGTTGAAGTCATACACGATGGAAAGAATTCACTACCGGCATTCACCACCTTTCAAAAGCGTTTTGTTCGTCTGGATGACGAACGAGTTGTTGGCTACAATCACGCTAGCACTATGGGTTTTATTGGACCTGGGTATTTTGTGTTGAAAGAGACCAGTAATTTATCCGAGGTTTTGCAAAGCCATGGTAGTGTCGTGGTCGATTATTACGAAGTTCTTGATAAAACAACCCCGATTCCAAGTACATGGCCTAAGATCAAAGGCAATCATCAAGGACCACAAATGTTTGTATACAATAAAATGCACGACTTTATGAGAAGGGTCTCGTCCCATGTCTCTATCGGATCTGCATTCAAGAAGGGAAAGAGTATAGACTCGTACTTTTTATTGTGTAGACGTTCTTCTTAAAATTCCACTATACTATCCGAAAGAGTTACAAGATCTTTACGTTTTCTTTGGCAACATCTGCGATTTAAGGTAGATTAAGTATACCCCTTACAACAATCAACGGAGCACAATATGCGTTCATTATTATTTTTGAGTGGGCTTATGCTCACGGCCTGTCTGAATAAAGATACAGATGGCGACGGTCTCACTGATTCTCAAGAGGAAGAGTTCGGCTCCGACCCCGAAGTATCAGACTCCGATGGAGATGGAGTATCCGATGCGGATGAGTTCGACTTAGACTTAGATCCAAACAGTACAGATTCTGATGGCGATGGTTATCTAGACGGCTGGGAGATCGCTGAAGGTACCGACCCTGCAGATGCAGACAGCAGAATATACACAGGGGGTTGGCCATACAACCCAGATAAAGACAGCTATGATGCACCCACTTCCGCTGGTGATGCAAGCACGAATGAAGGCTCCCAGTTGTTGCGCGCTGAACTCATGGATCAGTTCGGTGACATGGTCGACCTATATGACTTCGCCGGCCAAGGAAAATACGTGGCCGTTGACGTTTCTGCAATCTGGTGTCCACCTTGCAACAGCCTGGCCGAAGCCATCGCAGACGGCGATGCCAATGCCGGTTGGGGAGCCGCACCGAAAATGGTACACGACGGTGATGTGTACTGGTTAACCATTCTGGGGGAAAACAACTCTGGTCGCATTCCTACACTTGAGAATCTTCAAGAGTGGTACGAAGATTATCCAGACGACAATGTACCTGTCCTTGCTGACACAGCCAATAGCGACTACGTAAACTCTCTCATTCAAGGTGGATGGCCAACAATTTGGGTGTTTGATGAAAACCTTCAATTGGTTGCTGGACCACGTCCAGACAGTCAAGGTGGACACTACTACGCTTTGGAATACATCAGCAATCTTGAGATTGAATAGTTCGAGTCCAACAGTGGTTTTGGTATTGTTCCTTCCATGACATGGAAACAAACAGCTCGTCGACTCACATTGTGTGGGTTTGCGGGCTGTCTCTTTGTCTGGCTCTGGTTTCGTCCGGTATTTTGGAACATGACAGAAACTCGAGACGGGTTCTGGGTTGCTTTATGGGATATATTTCTTTGGCCCAGTACTCCTGAATACATGTTGGGTGCTGGAATAGACCAGCTCGGTACCTTTTGGATCTTTGGTAGCCTCCCAGAGATCCTAGGCAACGATGGAGTACTTCCCTCGATATTTCACCCAATCGGTTGGGATATCGGGTGGCATACTGGGTATGCTTGGTTGGATGGGATTCTATCTTTGCCCTTACAAATCCTAGGCGTACCGACCTTTTACAATCTGCACATTGCGCTGACACTGTGGCTTAGTTTTATGGGTATTTGTTGGTTGTTTACTCGCCAAACGTCCACAGCGGCTGGTTGGCTCGTTGCTCCGATCATTGCCGCATTGGCTCTATGGACGCCATTTGGCTTTGAAGAAATCAGTATGGGTCGCCCAACTCAGATGTACTGGGTTTTTTCAATCCTGTTTTTGGGTCTCCTGTACAAACCTCCAAGCGATGATCATCAATGGAAACACTCTATCGCTGTTGGACTCTCACTCACGGCATCGTGCTTTGTGTATTGGTTTGGTGGTGTTGCAGTTGGATTCTGTGGTGGCGTGGTTGTCTTATGTCAGACAATTCAGCAATCTGACCGAATACGATTCATCCTACGCAATGCGTTGTCGGGTGTCATCGCCATTGGTGCCTCAGTGCTATTGGCACACAATATGCTCATCGCACTGTGGAATGGCGACAATACTTTTGAACAACTGACCACTACGCCTGTGGCTTACCTCGGCTCGGTTGAACTACCGATCTACAACAGTATACAAGTTCATGGCTCAGATCATCTACTGCAGATACTGTACAATCACCCCTCAACAACACCGATCTTATTTCTTGGATTGATGGGATGCCTACTCCCATACGGCTGGAAAGAACGATGGCCATGGATTGTTGGATGGATCGTATCTCTGGGAATACCGGTCACTGGAGCCATCGCCATTGGAGATTGGTTCTTTCCCACGGGACAAAGTCTTTTACAATGGATCTTTCCATTGCTCTTACGATGTGAATACCCTGAGCGAATGGTTGTTGCTACAACCTTGCTGTCCATTATCGTGTTTGCCCACGGCTTTTCCGCATGGATGAATCGTTTGAGAATGAATTGTTTGGCCCCCCACAAAATCATCTGGGGCATGGGAATGCTTGTCGCAGCTGGTCTTGGGTGGATGATCACACCACCTGTCGCAACCGATCTAAGGGTATCCTCCTTCGTAATCGACGAGATTCGAATGCAGATCGCCAATGACTTCCCTGGAGGAATGATTGATGTGCCGTTCTCCCGATCAGAGAACACATATATCCAACAGTTGTTTCATAAACAGCCTCTTCTGGGTGGTCCCGGACTCAATCGAGTTCAGCCACCTGCGCACGTGAAGTACTGTCAAGAAAATTCACTACTCATGGGTCTGGAAGAACTCGACCAACATGGAACAACGTCCAAGACATTCACCCACTCAGATATTCAATCGCTCATGGATGATGGCTTTTCCGTTCTGGTCTATGATCCCCAGTCCAAACGGATCTCGATTTCTAGTCTAGAAGATATTCTGCAAACCTTCCCAGATTTTATCGATGAACGAACTGGAATACGCGCCTATACCTTAGAGACTCTGTTGAAGCAGCACCAATAAGCACTAAGGACCTTACTATGGGTAGAGTGTTGG
>CAJWHX010000316.1 GCA_913040875.1 uncultured Pseudomonadota bacterium
TACATTCCAGTATAGGCATCATTACCACCGCAACCACTTGGATAGTCACCACCAATCGCATGGAACACAACGTCATCCGGATTGGTTTTCAAACCTTGAAATAGGGATACGTAGTACGCATAAGTATTGACAGACTGTTCAGGTTCATCGGATACACCAACCAAGTTCAGTTTGGCGTTTTGACGAACCACACCGTAGTTACACCCACCTGGGTCTGGAGCACCGTTGATGTCAACGGATTCACTCAAGAAAGACTCAAAGAGTGAGAATGCAGCTTCGGTATAGGTTGCATATGGAACATTCATATTACAGTTGGACGAAGAGAAACAATCAATCATGGTGGCGATTGTGGTTTCAGCGTCTCCACCCGAGAAGCTGTTGTCGATGAACTTGTCACCGCCGTAGACACAACCATTGTCTCCTACAACTGCAGCTACGTGGTAGTCTGAGTTCATACCTTGAAGGGTATTTACGAAAGCCTCGAAGTTTTGGTTCATCAATGCAATATCGTCATACATCGAGCATGAACGGTCAACGGCGAAAATGATGTCACTGGACCCTGCCAAAGGCTGAACGAAGCTGTCTTCATGCATATCATAGATTTCCCCCAAACCATTTTGAGTCACCAATGCCTCAGGAAGATAAGGGTCGTTTGAGGATACGGTCAAGAAAGATGCATCACTAATGCTGTCCATTGGTGCATAGTCTACAAAGACATCAATACTTTGACTTGGGGCGATCGTCCATGGAAGAGGACCATTGACTGGCTCCAATGCATCAAAGTCTAGATCATTCGACGCTGTTGACCAGTCGAAAGAATCAACCACCAAGTCAGCAGTACCGATATTAGAGATGGTCAGTGGCTGAGAAGAATCGCAACCCACATACAGCATTCCAAAGTCATACTCAGAAGGGGTAATGTCGATGACCGGTGCAACACCAACACCGTTCAACTGAATCTCTGCAACAGGAGTGTCCGGGTCATCTGATTCGATTAAGGCATACCCACGGTTATTGGCAGCGGTTTGAGGCGCAAACGTAACAGCAAACTGTGCTTGACCATTGGGTGGAATCAATGCGGAAGTGATGGCGTTCAGGCTGAAAGGTCCAGTGTCATCATCTACGTACAAATCTTCAATGTGAAGGTCGACTTCTCCAACATTGGAAACAATGACAATTTCCTGTGCTTGAGTACCACCGGTGGCATCGATATTTGGAAAGTTAATTACGCTTGGAGTGACTTGAATATCGGGGACACCATCATCACTGAGATCGTTGAGACCGTTGTTGGTTTCTTTGATTTCGTATTCTTGACAGGCGAACATCAGTCCGATGACACTAAAAAGAACTGGTTTTTTCATGTGTATTGTCCTCCGAAGTTGTTTGACGAGCACACAATACAGTGCTGTCTAAACAAAACTATATATAAACTGTGTATAAAATCACACCTTATTGTATCTGAGATTATGGTAGTTGATCAAGTAAATTCCTGAATCTACTGAAATTATCGTTCATAGAACAGGTGTTTTGTATGATTCTATGCATGATATGGGCATCTGTCACATCTACCTTGCAGGGTACTTTTAACATATTCTTTACCGAACCACTGAACCTGGTTCTGTATCTTCGGACAAGGTTTGAATGTGTGTGCCATCTTCTGTTTTGGCGATCAAAATGAACATGTTTTCTGTACCAAACAACGTCATGGGTGTACCCGTTTTGAATTCGGATCCTGCAGTGACCAAGGACTGTAACCGATCGCCACCCGCTGCCATCAGCATGCCTTCAGAAGGAACCCCGCGAAGTTTAGATGGTTTCAGATTGGCAACCACGGTCACCTTTTGATTGATGAGTTCTTCAGGCTTGAATCGACTAGCGATTCCTGCAACGATGCTTCGAGGTTGGGCTTCTCCAACATCTACTTTCATAACCAACAGCTTGTCGGCTTCAGGATGTCCACCTGCTTCGACGATCTGACCGGCGCGCAAATGAATTTTCTCAAAATTTTCGACGGATGTTGGACCGACTACAACGACGCCTTGTCCTACAGCGGCATCCGATACTGTTGGCAACTGATTTCCATGGATTTCAACTGGGTTTTCTCCCCCAATGCTCACTGTTATCGTCTGTGTTTCACCGGTGTTGACTCCAGTAATGACCCCACTTTGAAAGGGGACGGCTTGAAATACTTTCAACTTGATTTTCTTGGCTTTTGGCGCTGCAGGCGTCTCTGGTTTACGTTCGATGCCCAAGGCTTTATCTCTCGCCTCTTGAATATCTGGTGGAAGCTTCTTCATTTTTGGAAAGAGTGGCTTGCCCATCTTGGTTTGAACACCAGCAGTGAGCCCATTTAATTCATCAAGTGTATCGGCATTGAACTCTGTAACGCCGAGTGCTGATAAGAGTTCTTGGCACTTGTTCGGCATAATTGGATAGAGCAACCAAGAAGCGACCCTGCAAACTTCTAAGGCATAGCGCATGACTTGACCGCAGCGCTCTTCTTGACCGATTTTCATTAGCTTCCAAGGCTGTTCGACTTGAATGTAGCGATTGCCTTCTTGAATTAGCACTTGCAGTGCTTCTAAGGCATGAAAGAACTGAAGGTTGTCCATGTGTTTACGGAATGTAGAGACACAGGTCCGAGAGGCTTCCTCAAGTTTGAGGTCGTTATCCGTACGGTCTCCAATTTCAGGAATGATCCCTCCGTGAGAGTTTTGGAGCAACCCGATGGAGCGTTGATACAGATTTCCGATGCCGTTCGCCAAGTCTGAATTGTAGCGCACCAAAAAGTCATCGTGTGCAAAGTTCCCGTCGACTCCAAATGGAATATGACGCAGTAAGAAGTACCTTACGGGGTCGACTCCATAGCTGTCAACAAGCAAATGAGGATCAACAACATTGCCCAAAGATTTACTCATCTTTTGTCCTTCAACGGTCCACCAGCCGTGTGCCATCAAGCATTTGGTTGGTTCAAGTCCCAGAGCAAAAAGCATTGTAGACCAATAGACAGCGTGGGTGGTAAGGATGTCTTTGCCGATCAATTGAAAAGAGGCTGGCCATAATCTTTTGAATGTTTCAGATTGATCTGATTCAGATGGATGATAGCCCAAAGCGGTAATATAATTGAGTAAAGCGTCAAACCAAACGTAGGTCACATAGTCGGCATCAAAAGGAAGTTCGATACCCCAAGAGAGACGTGATTTTGGACGAGATATGCAGAGGTTCCCCACGTCCTTTCTCAAGTATCCGAGCATTTCATTGCGACGAGAATCTGGCTGAATAAATGTTGGGTTGTCTTCAATCCACTGACGCAGCTGGTCGGCGTACTTAGACATTTTGAAAAAGTAGTTTTTCTCTTGAATCCATTCAACTGCCATTCCTGTATCGGGACACTTTCCATCCACCAAATCCTTCTCAGTCCAAAATCGTTCTGCAGTCGTCGAGTACCATCCCTCATAATTGTCTTCAAAGATGTCTCCTTTGTCAAAGAGGTCCATTAAAACGGCTTTCACCACTGTAGTATGACGATCTTCAGTCGTTCGAATAAAGTCATCAAACTGAATATCCATCTTTTCCCATAGAGCTTTAAAGGGTTCAACCATTGCATCGACGTGCTCTTGAGGTGTTTTTTGTAATTTTTGAGCGGCGTCATATACCTTTTGACCATGCTCATCTGTACCAGTCAGAAAGTGCGTTTCTCGTCCGTGCAATTTGTGCCAACGGGTCATCACATCTGCAGCGACTGTGGTGTAGGCATGTCCCAGATGTGGTTTGTCATTGACATAATAGAGCGGAGTAGTGATATAGAATGTGTCCGTTGACATTGAAAACCTCGAAGTCGTAGTGCTATTGCCCAAATGTAGGGATTGAATTATATTGTACGCAGAGAAGGCGGTCACCGTAGTGTTGTATACAAGCCCGCAGTGCAAGGTGAAACCGACTGGTTTTTAGCCAAATTTGTGTTGTTTTGCAAGTTTACACTCGAGAAACCTACAGCAAAAGACATTGGGTGTAGATTGTGATATTCAACTCATTCTAGGATATGAAAGACGCTCAGCGTGATGCCAGAAACTCTTTGCAACCACAGAAACGTTCACAATTAGAGGGGAATTTAGATGTCGACATCAACAATCGTGTATGGACTCTATCAGGGTCAGCTGTTGCCACATCGTTTGGGCGGTTTGTGCAGAGGGCTAGAATGGTGGGTTGAAGGACCATTTTTGAAAACACGTGTTCCATTGCAGCGTAATATTTTAAGTGCCGGTGAGTTTGTCAATGGACAGGTTCACTCAGCAGAGAATCGATTTGGTGCGGATGTTGGAGAACATACACTATCAGAATTATTGTGGCATTTATTATCTGAGCATCAGGTTGTAGCGATCATTGAAGATGGTACGGTTCAAAGTCCAGAAGGGGTATGCGGTCGTGAGACCTATACGTTATCGAAAATGGGCCTTCCAAAGTTGAATGAATTTGCCCGTTGGGAAAAGTCGTGTGAGACCCTTGACGATGTTAAAGAGGCCTTAGATTTTGGAGCGAAAGCCTTT
>CAJWHX010000317.1 GCA_913040875.1 uncultured Pseudomonadota bacterium
TGTGCCACTAGACGGGCCGGATACCTGGACCGGAGGTACCTTATTTCCACAAAGTTCAAAGAAAATAGCCCGAGCCATCAACGCTGCCAGTGGACAAACTCCCATCGTTGTACTTGCAAACCTAAGTGGATTTGACGGCTCCCCAGAATCACTACGACGACTACAGTTAGAGTACGGTGCGGAGATTGGTCGCGCTGTCGTCAATTGTGAATCTCCAATTGTATTTGTGGTCATTGGACGCTATCATGGCGGTGCCTATGTCGTGTTCTCCAAGGCTCTCAATCCAAACATTACCGCAATGGCTGTCAAAGGCTCTTTTGCTTCGGTCATTGGTGGTGCACCGGCTGCCGCTGTTGTCTTTCCGCGAAAAGTTCGTCAGTTGGTGGCGGCTGACGATCGCCTCAACACCCTACAAGAACGACTGGCCAACGCTCGGAGTTCAGAGAAACCATTGCTATTGGAAGAGCGAAACAGGCTCTTGCTCGAAATCACACTCGAAAAGAGAGGGGTCATTGCTGCGGAGTTTGATGCAATCCACAGCGTGGAACGAGCGATTGAAGTCGGTTCATTAGACGCCATCATTGAAGCGAATACACTGCGACCAGCCATCATCGATGCTCTGGAAAAGGGACTGAGCAACCTACAAATTGACTCCTGAACCACTTCTATCAATCGATCTAGAAAAGATACCCAACCTTAAATCGTAGAGTGTAAATGGATCCATGCTTCGGCTGTATATTGAAACCGTCCAAATCAAAGAAGGTCGTTGGAGCCACGTAAAACTCTCCTGCAACATCTAAAAATGGCTTGGGTTTCCATTGCGACCCCAATGAGACAGTGGGGCCTGCATATGGAACCGTGTTGTTGGAAACCACAGCATCATCGTCAATATAGAAAAATGTACTGACATCAAGCCATCCTGCGGATGCGTAATGGGTAAATAGACCACTCTTGTATCCAACAGAAGCATCCAATCCGAAGGTCGACCCCAGATATAAATCGATGTATGCTGGGTCCTCAATATCAAATGGGGTCGCAATTTCACCCACCGTACGCATCAGTGTTGCGTGATAGCGAATTCCCGTTTGCCACTTGCCTTCTGCAAGATCGGCATACCCCGCTCCAGCCTCCATAGACACCATGACGTTTCGTGTACCACCAATCGGTACTGGCGGGACATAACCAAACCCAGCATACGGTACAATAGACTTACCGTTTGCCAAATCGATACTTGGAAATGCAAACGAACCCCGTGGTCTAGGCAGTACTGGAGTTTTGTTGGTGTCTTCTGTTTTGGTATAGCTCAATACCAATCGTTGTTCACACTTTAACTGAGGCATTCCAGACATCTCTAGCGCCAATGATCCTGTTCCCGGTTCATGTGGAATCGGCGCATGCAATGCCGAAAAGGTTGTCGCCAATGAGTAGAAGTTGAGCAAATAGTTGTTTTGTTGAACTTCAGAGTACCCTTCTGGTGCTGGACCGGCTGTACCATCACCATCTGTATCGGCAATCTCCATACAAACAGGATCTACATAGGCAGAGGCAGATGAGAGGAAGACGGAAAGTATCAGTAGCATCGGATCTCCAGATTAATGTTGCGCCTTTTCAATATACCTGATCGGGTAAGAATCTAATTGGACTTTTTTGTGTATTGATATACTGTACACAGAGCATATTCGAATGGAGTACTGATGACCATCTCAATACCTGTGTCGCGTCGAGTTCACAAAGTGCTATCAAGGGTACTGATCCAGAAGTATTAATTTCAACCGTTGTTGGAGAATGATCGTCATGAATGATGAAGATTGGATGAAAAAACGCTCATGGCGCAAAGGCTCGGGTTGTGCCTTTGCACTAGTAGCGTTTGTTGGGCTGGGCTGGGCATCTCAGTTTATCAGCATATTGGGATAAAGAATGTCCGTTCTGTGGGTTGCCATATTGGCTGGTTCGATGGCTATCTTTGCCACGGTATGCATTGAGCGATTTGGTGGCAGGTTGGGTGGTCTACTCGGATCTCTCCCAACGACTATCGTTCCTGCATCCTTAGGGTTTCACTCCCATGCGGCAAATGAGGTAGAACTCTCCGCATCTCTAGCCGTTGTACCCATTGGCATGCTCATCAACGCCATCTTCTTATATGTTTGGCGAATACTCCCTCCAAAGCTACCAGTCAGGTTTTCCCTATACACCAGATTACTAACCATGAGCTCTGCGGCCTTGTTGATATGGGCCATCTGTGCGTTTTCCTTCGTTCTATTCATGGATTTTATTGCCATAGAACACGTGATATGGGTCGGAATCATAGGGCAATCTATCTTAAGTGGATTTGGCATATGGGCTTGTAAAGATGGTGTCCCAGCACCAAAAGGAAAACGACCTGTTAAGCCACTCGTCTTGCTGTCACGAGGGCTCTTAGCAGGAGTGGCAGTCGGTTTCTCCGCGTGGATTTCTGGACTAGGCTATCCGATTCTTGCCGGAATGGCATCGGTGTTCCCTGCCATATTTTTGACGACAATGGTGTCTCTCTGGCTCTCACAAGGTGAATCCGTTCAATCTGGTGCCGTCGGACCAATGATGCTGGGGTCCAGCAGCGTCGCGCTTTATGCCTTACTCTGTATTGCCACCTTTCCCACAACTGGATTGTGGATGGGGGCCATCAGCGCTTGGATCGGCTCAATCCTACTGATTTCTGTTCCCGCTTGGCTCTGGCTTAAACGGATGCAATAATATCAACCTACGTCGCCAACTCTGTTCCCAACCATCTCCAGACCAGTGAACAGCGTGTTCAATCAGGATTTATCAGACTGCTCTACCTGATCGCCTTCTTCCACTGAAACTTCATCACTGCCCTCAGAAAAATTATTTTCTGGTGCTGGTGCCCAGTCTTCCTCTGGATCGGCTTCCGATCCACCATCACCAACAGGCCCCTCAGATATTGTTTCGACAGTGTCATCTGTGGATTGAACATCTTCGACCACCTCTTCGACCACCTCTTCTGAATTTGACTCCGGAGATTGATGGGACTCTTCTTCTGAGTCTTCTCGATTCGACCAATATTCATAGACCCCTGTGTTGGTTGTCCCCAACTTTCGCAATAATGGAGCCGGTATATAACGAGAGCCGTGTTTGGCAGCATAATCATCCATATCAGAGACCACACGTTTCGTGCCTATACTATCTATGTGGGCAAAAGGACCACCAGTAAACGGAGGGAAACCAATTCCCATGATGGCACCCAGGTCTCCGGCTTCTGGATCCCGTAGAACCCCTTCTTGCAAACAGTACATCGCTTCATTCATGAAGATAAACTTCATGCGACGTGCCAATATTTTTCGGCTCTCAATATTGGTCGTTCGGGCCTTAACCTTCGGCAAATGTCGCTTGATGCTTTCATCGACAACCTTCTTACCATTCACCATTTTAGACTTGCCATTTTCATACACGAAGAACCCCTTTTCGTTCTTCTTTCCGAAACGTTTCTCGGCAATAAAATTATCCATGGTTGTCATGTCTGGGAACTCCATGCGGTCCCCATAATACTGCTGCATAACTCGCAGGATCTTTGCACCAACATCGATACCAACTTCATCAAGCAACGTGATTGGCCCAACTGGGAAGCCAGATTCCATTGCAGCTTGATCAATGTCGAGTGCATCAAACCCTTCCAGCAACATGAACATGGCTTCTGTTAAGTATGGAGCCAAGGCACGAGTAGTGTAAAAACCGGCACAATCATTGACAATAATCACATGCTTACCCATCTTCCGGGCGAGTTTTGAGATGGTCTTCGTCACTTCTGGACTCGTGTGCTCCGTAACGATCAACTCTACTAAAGGCATCTTCTCGACGGGGCTAAAGAAATGCATACCAATGACCCGCTCAGGATGCTTCGCCTTAGCGGCAATTTCTGTGATGGGTAAAGACGAAGTATTGGTCGCAAAGATGGCTCTTTTATTGGTTTGAGACTCAATCTGCAAAACCATATCTTGTTTGAGTGCCAAGATTTCAGGCACTGCTTCAATCACGACGTCAGCATGAACGAATCCGTGAAAATCCAGACCGCCACTCAATCTATTCATTCTTTCATCTCGGCCGGCCTTCGGATATCGACGCCGTTTAACAGCCTTGGAGAAATAGGTGTTGGCATAGCCATAGGCCGTTTGCAGCCCCTCGTAAGAAATGTCCTTCATACGAACGGTAATGCCTTTGTCAACGAGGACCGTACCAATCCCCCCTCCCATCAAACCGGCGCCTAAGATACCAACATGTTGAACTGTACGCTCTTCTACATCCGCTGTATTGTCGCCATCATCCTTCTTCAAGTGGGTGATGCAATGAAAGAGATGACGTAGCCCTTGAGATTCGGGTGTCATTAACAATTCACCGAAACCGCGAGCCTCTGCTTCATCAGTATCCCTTTTCAAAACGTCAATGATCTTTAGCGGGGCTGGATACAAACCACTGGTTTGCTTCATGACACCGTCAATCGCCTTTTTAAACA